>PGYG01000030.1 GCA_002839545.1 Candidatus Methanoperedentaceae archaeon HGW-Methanoperedenaceae-1 | reverse complement strand
GGTTACATAAAGAACTTCGCGTTTTATGGAATCAGGTATAAGGACATAAGCGGTATTGTCAGCAGCAAGCGCATCGTCTGTTTCCAGTTTAATCTCCGTCTTTCCAGGCTGGAGGTCACTTATCGCTAAATACTCACTTGACCCTGCTTTCAGGTTAAGCGTGGTTGAAAGCACGCTCCTGCCGTTTGTGGTAACGCCTATATTGACAGTTTCCGGGTCTTTATTAAAATTCCTGGCAATTATCTTGTAATCGCCGTTTGATTCAAACCATCCGCTGACAATCCCGATATTATCCGTTCTTCCGCTAATCGTAATAAACTCAACATTGATTCCGTTAGCTTCCGCAAGTTTCCTTGCAACTTCGGGGCTGTCACCGCTCCAGCTTGAAAAATCAGAAAACACTACCATCCTCCCGCCTTCAGGGAGCATCCGTCTTCCTGTAAGGATGGCGCTTGACAAATCAGCAGTTGTGGCTTTTGCTTTTAGTTTCCCAAGCGCATCCTGCGTGCTGCCGGACGGCGCTTCTTTCATCACGATTATCGGCACGCTTTCTGCAAGAATCACAGTATTCCTTGAACTCAGGAACTTTTTAGCCTCATCAACTGCCCGCCCGAACTTTCCGTCAGCCTGCATGCTTGCTGAGGCATCAAGTATCATTACCGTATGCCCGCCGCCGACTTCTTCATTCGACATTATGAACGGCTCAGCTATGGCAAATGAAATCAAAAGCAAGACAAGCAGCTGGATGAAAAACAACGGGTCTTTCAGGAATTTCCGGAAAATGTTGAGGCGTTTCTTTTTCTCGATGTCCATCAGGAACATGAGGGACGGGATTTTTATCTTTAGCGGTCTTGGGCGCAGCAGGTAGATTATAATAAGCGGGATAATGGAAAGAAGCGCATACAATCCCATCTGGTTGGCAAACTGCATGGGGTTTGAGTAAAACAGGTTCAATATTTCAGTGGGTATTGCGACAGCCATATTTCATCCTTTTACCGATATCACAGCTCTTTTGTTAATCACTTCGAATATGGCATCAAAAACTGGCTTATCAGTCGTAACAGAATGGAAATCAGCCCCGACCTGGATGCACGCTTCCCTTATTTTAGCAATGTGGTCATCAAGGCGCTTCTGGTACTCGGAACGAAGCCTGGGACTTGAGTAAATATCCAGTTTTGCGTCTGTTTCAAGGTCGATTAATTTTGCCTCCCCGCCAAGGTCAAGGCTTTTCTCCACAGGGTCAAGAACCTGTATCAGCACAAGCTCATTATCACCGAGCCTGAAAACAGCGTTCCTGACAGAATCCGCATCAGTCATGAAATCCGAAATAATAAACACAAGAGACCTTGATTTTATCACGCTTGCATACTTTTCCATGCAGTAATCAAAAATTGTTTTCCCTGAAAGAGTCATCTCGTTTAAGGTATCGATGTTAAGTGAAAGGTAACGCCTGCCGCGTTTGGGTTTTGTGATTGCTATTTCTTCGGAAAAAGTGGATATTGCAAACTTTTCATTATCCTTTGTCACAAGATATGCAAACCCAAGTGCAAGCATGGAAGCGTACTCGAACTTATTCCGAAAATCCATGCTTTTGCTGGAATCAAGCAGGATATGAGTTGTCAGGCTTTTTTCTTCCTCAAATTCCTTGACATAAAGCTTTTCCGTCCGCCCGTACACTTTCCAGTCAATGGTCTTGAAATCATCCCCTCTTGTATATTCACGGTAACTGACAGGTTCCATGCCCCTGCCTTTCAGTATGGAACGCCTCGACCCGCTGTATGCGGTTGATACGCGTTTGCGTACCATGAACGTGAAACGGTCAAGTTCCTTTAGAAACGATGTATCAATCATTTATTTCACATTTTTCAGGATATTGGAAATCACCTGGTCAGAAGTCATACCCTTGCGCTCGGATTCAAATGTTAAAATAACACGGTGGCGCAAAACCGGATATGCCATTGCATCTACATCTTCCCTGCTCACGTAGTTGCGCCCGTTCATCAACGCCCTTGCCTTTGCTGCAAGTATTATGCCGATTGAGGCGCGCGGTGATGCGCCGTATTCTATATTTTCACCTTTAACCCTGGTGGATGTAACGATTTTTATTGCCCTGTTTTTAATATCCTCTGCAATAGGCACGTCACGGGTAAGTTTCTGAAGCTGCAACACTTCACTTTTACTTATAACCTTATCCACTTTGGGTACGATATTCCTGGTATACCTGTACACAATCTCGTTCTCGTCCTCAAACGTTGGATAATCCATCAGGATTTTCAGGAGGAACCTGTCAAGCTGGGCTTCAGGTAAAGGATATGTCCCTTCCATTTCAATCGGGTTTTGCGTTGCAAGGATAAAAAACGGCTTATCAAGTTCATATGTCCTATTGCCAAGCGTAACCTGTTTTTCCTGCATGGCTTCAAGCATGGCACTTTGCGTTTTGGGTGAGGCTCTGTTTATTTCATCGGCAAGCACAATATTTGCAAAAATCGGTCCTGGCTCGAAAACATACTCTTTCTTCCCGTTCACTTCCTCGATGATGTAAGTTCCTGTAATATCTGAAGGCATAAGGTCGGGCGTACACTGTATCCTGTTAAATTTCATGTCAAGTGCTTTTGAAATGGTGCTTATTGTCAGCGTCTTTGCCAGTCCTGGATTGCTTTCCACAAGTACATGGCTGTTACATAAAATCCCTATCAAGATATGTTCAACAGCTTCGTGCTGCCCTACAATAACCTTCCCTATCTCGGCAAGGAGTTCCTTAAAAACCTTGTCCGAGCTTTTATAAGTTTCATTACTCATGTTTTACCTCGTTCCCTAAATCTTACTCCTTTCAACTGCATATTTATTAATTAATTCTTTTTCCGTTTCGGTTTTTTTCATAAGCATACTGTATCCCCCGTCTGATACGTTAGAACCAAGCACATCAACAGGGTAATCTGCCGATTGTATAAACTGGTTCATGGTCTCGCTTGCATCCCTGACATCAAATCCAGTCCCTGTCCCTGAAACCAGTGTCAGGTCGATATTCTTGCCTTCAATTGAGGCAATCTTTGGCTTGCTGAAAATTTCGCCGCCGCCTTTTTGCCCGACAGGCTGACCCACGGCGTCGATTGGTCCTGTGGTCTGGTTGTTTCCTGTTAGGGTATCTGATAGATTCGTATATGCGCCTTCGATTTTCTCTACCGGAATCCAGTACTCTGGACTTGATGAAATAGTCGCTGCGCCAGCAATAAAAATGACAGTAACCAGTAGTTTCATGACAATCCTGCTCCCAGATAAAAGCTGGGATGACGAAACACCCATAAGAAGGTCTGAAACGTGTTCGTTCAGGGAATCGATGATGACGTTGCTCTCATGCCTGTTATCATAGGCTGTCCTTAGTTTTTCATTCAGGGCAGGAGCTTTCTTTTCAATAAGCAGGGTGACGTTTATATTCTTATCTTTTTTATGCCGCAATACAGAGGCGAGCAATGCCAGTATAAAAGCCGAAAGAGGCGGGATGAATTTAATAGGAATCGGAAGAGCCAGCGCTGCTTTTTCAAGGAAAAACCCTGCGTTTAATATGATAAAAATGGCATATAAGATGCTGGAAAACGTAACTAAATCCAGAATAAAAAGAAACTTCATCCGGCTGAAAAACCCGGACCGGATTTTTAGAAATTTATCCAGAAAATCACTCATGCAGCCACCTTCTTTGATTTAAATGATATTTATCTTATATTAAGTCTTGGGGAGACGTTTTTTCATACTGCTGTAATTGCGAAAAGTTTTTCTCTCTGCGCCCTTATTTCGTGCTTAATAATTGGAGAGGCATTTCGTTAAAATTTTCCGAAGAATAGATATACAATGCCGCCGATTATGGATAAGCGTGCCCAGGTAGCTCAGTTGGGAGAGCGCTGCCCTGAAGAGGCAGATGTCCCTGGTTCGAGTCCGGGTCTGGGCATATTTTTTTATTTTTCTAACTGGAATAGCCCTGCCAAACGTATAAAAATCCAAACCGCAGAAAACGCAAATTAACGCAGATTGCTGCATCGTATCTGCGTTCGTATATACAACATCCTTGCGAGAAACTAAAAACATTCTTGCACCTACATAAAGTAGGTCGAGAGGGTAACAAACATTGCGTTTGGGATCCTGTGCCCCCAGTATGTGATGATATGCCCGTAATCCCACCAGCTCATTACTCCGTAATCGTATTCAGAGGACATTATCATCAGCGCTGTGGCTATGCCCCAGACTCCTGGATGCGCCGCCTGACGGCGGGGATAATGGAGGGTTTAAGCTTGCAATCATGCATTCTGGAAAAAATGTTTTCTAAACAGTATGCATTCTGTAAAAAATATTTATCATAATGCTTATCTACTTTCAAGCCAATAAATATTTCATGATTCTGCCGACACAGATGGAAAAGATACTGGAACTGCATAATCTGGCAAAGGAAAGCACGGCAAAGTTTGATAAAAAAAGGTTTATCTACGAGGATGTAAAAAAGCTTCTCGGAAACAGGCTGTTCATAGGAATTGCAGGGCTGCGGGGTGTGGGAAAAACAGTATTGCTCAGGCAGCTTTCAATAGAGCTTGAGGGCTCGATTTACATAAGCATGGATGCTCTTGATGCTGGCATAAGTCTTTTCGAGCTTGCTAAGGAACTGAGCAGCAATTACAAAATAAAATACCTCCTGATAGATGAAATCCACAACCATGCGAACTGGCAGATGGAACTCAAGAAAATATACGATTTTTTGGAAATCAAGCTCGTATTCACGTCATCAGCATCCATCGACATAATCCGCAGCAAATACGACCTTTCGAGAAGAGTTGCCATCATAAACATGTTCCCTTTCTCTTTTAGGGAGTACCTGTATTTCAAGAAAAACACTCTTGTGGAAAAGATTAGCCTTGATGATATTCTGACTAAATACCGGGACCTTTACCTGAAAGTTTATACTTTTGAGCCGGAGTTTCACGAATTTTGCATTCGGGGAGCCCTTCCGTCCACTATAGACGCCCCATTCACGCAGACAATACGCAATATTGTTGAAAAAATAATCAACCACGACCTTTTGATATATGGAAAACTGAACAGGGAGGATATAATCAATATCGGCAATATTCTCCGGTTCATAAGCCGCTCACCAGTTGATGTCTGCAATTATTCTGTAATATCCCACAATACGGGAATAACAAAATATAAGGTGCAGGAATATATCGGATTATTGGAACAGGCATTTCTTTTGAAGGTCATGCTGCCATACGGCTCGAATGTAACCAGGGAGCCGAAAATCCTTTACAGGCTCCCTTTCAGGTCATATTTTTCCGAAGGCACAGAAGATGACAAGATCACTGGGGCCATCAGGGAGGAATTTTTTGTCCACCATCTCTCGAATGTCGATGTGGAAATGAATTATCTGAAAAGCGCAAGAGGCGAAAAACTGCCGGATTATGTCGTGTTCCATAAAAATGAAAAAATCATATTTGAAATCGGCGGGGCTGGGAAAACAAGAAAGCAATTGAAGGGAATTTCAGGCAGCAGGTTTATTCTCTCGCAGCCAGGAAATTTAGAAAAAGGAATCCCGCTGATACTTTTCGGATTTTTATGGTGATGAATGAGGACTTCTGATGCCTGTGTCTTGGAAGTAGGAACGAGAGAACGGGAAAGACGATTAAATTTGTTCTGGAAAAAGGAATCGATTCAAAGCTAATCAACCACGGAGTACACAGAGAGCACAGAGGGGAGCCTTTTCTCTGTGTCCTCAGTGCTTTCTGTGGTTTTTCAAACCAGACGATAATAAAAAGTCTCGAACGGGGCAGGGGGGGGTTGCAACCCCATGAGATACCCCGCTGATGGCGGGTTTTAACATAAGTTCATTTATACCATGTCAAGTGCCACAGTTCGACCATCAAGGACATCCCTTTCACTGACATCGACCTGTCTGGTGATGTTGCCCGCAGTCACTGTGTAAGCTCCGGTCGGTTTTGTATCAAACTGGGTTTCCCCTGAAACTGGTCCGAGTGTGGAATACGGAACTGTGAAAGAGTAGGTGCCATTCACCGCAGTTGTCGTCTGTGAGTACGGAATGCTTCGTCCGATGTTTGTGAAGATAATGTTCGAGATTGTAACTGTTGTGTCTGGCGGGGCTTGTCCTGTGATTGCTGCACCTTTTACGTGCTCGAAAATCTTGGCATATCCTGAATTTTCAACCTGGAGGGAGCCGCCGTACAAAACATTGTAAACATTCTTAAACCACTGCTCCTCATTCCCGCCACGCGTATACGGGTTGGGCGTGGACTCATGCACAAGCCTGTAGTTTTTAAGACCGTTTGTATCAAATATGTGGAGTTTTGCTTCCATTGTGCCAAAGTATTTCTGGCTTGGTACAACCTGCTGTCCGTTATTTGTCTGGATCTGGGTATAGTAGCCGTAATTCGTTTCATCCCATTCCGCAAATACGGTAAGGATTGAATATGCCATGTAAGCGTTACTCACAACATATCTTGCGCCTGGCTTTCCATTAATGCCAAGTTTATCGAGAACCTCGTTTGCGCCTTCTTCAGTCTGTGCTATAAGGAAAGTGGAAGCGCCTGGTGCATGCGATGACCCGCCGCCGATGCCTGCCTGGAACGGGTTTGCATTTGGAATCCTGTGAGCCCAGTATGTGATGATATGCCCGTAATCCCACCAGCTCATTACTCCGTAATCGTTCTTGGAATAAGGATATAATTCACCACTGGGTGGTTTTTCGTATATTGAGTAGTATGGTAAATCAGGTTTCGGTGTATTGTCTTTCATCCATGTAAGGGCATCATGCCATTCATAGTATCCCCCGGAAACTGCACCCCACGGCGCGGATTCCATTGTGTTTCTGTATGGAGATGCACTTGATGGTAAAAATCCGATAACCGTGATTATAAGAATCAGGGAAAGTATATGCTGAATCCTGAGCTTTTTCACACATTCAACAATATCATTTGATTCAAAACGTTTCCAGTCGCCAAAATCAAGAAGTTTGGAACCCAGAATTCCTACAAGTATTGCTACATTGACTGCGTAATAATACGCAAACCGGTTCTGAGCCAGCATTATGGCAAGGACGAATAGACTCCAGACTGCAAGTAATGTATATTCTGCATTTGATTTTTTGATAATATAATAGAAGAGTAGCCCGATTGCAAGGTAAGCCAGATAATAATTATAACCGAAATTGCCCATAATCATATCAGGGGTTATGGGTGATGCTTCTGCGATTGTTAATGCACCGCCGGTATGTGCTGTAAATATATCACCTACTTGTCCTACGGTTGCACCGTACAATCCAGGCAATAGGATTTTTAGGGCTATCAGACCAGTCAATATCGCGCCTGATATAAATAATAAATAATGAGCCCCATTATATTTTCGCCGGTTCATTTCCCTGGAAACAAGACTCAGGAAAGCAAACACAACTGCGCCGCCGCCTGTTACACTTAAGTGAAGGAGAGAGTATCTTGATGAGCCAAAGCCATTGCTAAGCTCAATATAAGGAATTACCATTATCATGGCAACGATATAGGATATTGTACCTACTACACCCAGGTATTCTGTGGAATTCCCCCTGAAATGATCTATAATGTACTGGATGATAACAAAAATACCAAACACAGCTGCAAAGAAAACACCATGAACCCAGTTGAGGAGATACGCCCCGAAAGAAATGCCTGCAAAAAGAGAATAAATTATGGGTGTTTTTAATGCTTTCCAGTCTTTGTTTAGCCAGTGGTTAAAAGTAATGTTTTCCGCTTTTTTAATAGCCATTATGAAAAACATCATCATTAGCGTTAAATAGAATACTTCTGCAACGTGATTATCAGTAAATCCAAGCACAGACCTTGACAGCCACTGTCCCGGAAGTATTGTTATTAAAAACGCCCCGATAAGCCCTGCTTTATTATCAACCAGCTCTTTTCCGATAAAATAAACCGGAAACACAACCAGTGCACCCAGAACAGCGGGATAAAAAGCTCCAAGAGCATCAATAGTTGACTGTGAGGGCATCCCGCCAGTTGTAAATAACCCTGCAATCAAAGCAAAAAACGCCAATATCTGGGTAAAGAGGGGACCCCAGTGGAGTGTGGTTCCGGATGGGTATATTGTAAACGCGTCATAAAATATCCTGTGCGGGAAAAATTGGATGGTATTTTCCACAAGCCTCATATGAAAAACAGAATCATCCATTGCAAAACCAACGATTCCATTGCGAAAAACATTATCTATTGGGGTAATACCTCTTATATAAAACGAAAACAGGAATATTGCAAATAATATAATATACGAAAGGTAACTGACGTTAAAAAACGTCCCGTTTTCTTTCTCAGTATTGTTTTTCTTTTTATCAGGTTTTTCCGTAGATTGCTTCCTGGATTTTACTTTAGCCAATGTACACCTCAGTTGATTGGTTATAAGTGGATGTGACAACTAATAAAGATTATGGAAATGAGATACTGCGTTACAATACGTGTTTGTTAAATTTTCGATTCTTGCGTCCAAAGATTACTTTTTTCCTGTAAGAAAAATACATCACCAGGCGTTTTCCAGAGTTTAATAAATACCTGACATACTTTTCTCCAATCATATAATTCAAAAAAGGATAACAAACTGCCCATGCATAAGATATTAGCCAGGGTATTGTAATCACCTTCAATCGATTATTTTTGCGTGCCCTGGCATTCTCATTGACCAGCTTTACGCAGTTGGAGGTAATTCCTCCAACTTGCATTCCTGTAACAATCAAGCCATCTACAAAAATAGCATCTCCACCCTCCTTAAACGCCCTGATTAGCAGTTCATAATCTCCTGCTATTTTGAAAGATTCATCAAACTTTCCGTAGAGTTCAAAGAGGCTGCGATGGTGAAACATTCCCTGGTGCGTAAAAGTGCCTATTCCATCGATAATGATGCTCCTCCAGGTGTTCTCCCACGAATAACCATCAATACAACTTATCTCATTCTGCTCTGTTACTCTTGCAACCTGTCCATAAACCATTCGTATGTTCAGGGAGTCAGCTTTAATCAAATGCGGTGCAATTTCTTCAAATACACTGTTTTTCCAGAGATAATCGTCAGACCCCAAGAATAATATCCAATCCCCTTTTGATTTACCCAGTGCTTTATTCCATGCATTATAGATACCGTTATCCGGCTCTGACTGCCAGTAAGTGATTTTATCCTGGCTGGAGCTTATAATTTCTATCGTGCCATCTGTAGAACCTCCATCAATGATGATAAGCTCTTTATTGGGATATGTCTGGGCAGACACACTATCGATACAGCGCTGTAAGGTTTTGGCGCCGTTATACACGGCTACAATAACAGAAATTAAAGGTGTAGAGGTCATTTTATTTCATAACTTTTTACTTACGTACCAATCATATGCTTGCTTAATCCCGTCCCTGAGCGAAATCCTTTCATTCCACCCAAGCTTCCGCAGCCTGCTGACATCCAGCAGTTTCTGCGGAGTTCCGTCAGGTTTAGTGGTATCATAAACTATTTCCCCATTATATCCCACGACATCCCCTATTAATTCAGCCAGCTCCCGAATCGTGACATCCTCTCCGACCCCGATATTAACAAACTCCCCGATATCCGGGGCATCATAGTTCTCCATAAGGTAAACGCAGGCATCTGCCATATCATCAACATACAGAAACTCCCGTCTTGGCGTCCCTGTACCCCATACAACGACCTGCGGCGCATTGTTCAGTTTTGCCTCATGGAACTTGCGGATAAGCGCAGCCATAACATGGGATGTTTCAAGGTCGTAGTTATCATTGGGCCCAAAAAGATTAGTAGGCATAACTGAGATGAAGTTCGTCCCATACTGCTGGTTGTAATGCTTGCACATCCGTATCCCTGCGATTTTCGCCACCGCATAAGCCTCATTTGTGACCTCAAGTTCGCCTGTTAGCAGGTATTCTTCTTTGAGCGGCTGCGGCGCAAGTCCGGGATATATGCATGATGATCCGAGGAATAGCAGTTTTTTCACGCCAGTGGTGTATGCCGCATGGATGACATTGGTTTCTATCATGAGGTTTTCGTAGATGAACTCAGCCGGATATGTGCTGTTTGCAAGGATTCCGCCGACCTTTGCTGCTGCTAAGAAAACATATTCCGGTCTTTGGGTTTCGAAGAAGTTGTTTACAGCCTGCTGGTTTGTGAGGTCAAGCTCGGAGCGGGTGCGGGTTATGATGTTGGTGTAGCCTTTTGATTTCAGGTTGCGGTGGATGGCTGAGCCTGCCATGCCGCGGTGACCAGGGATGTAGATTTTTGATAGGGGGTTCATTTTTATAAGTTCTGGAGATATTTTATTTTGTTCTTGAGCAATCATTAACTCCAGACTCCAAAATCATAGTTCTTTTATATATTCAGCTTCTAATCCTTCAAACATATTAAAGTGCTTTTCATTAGCAGTAGCCAATACAAGATCATATTCACTTGCAGTTGCCGCAATTATGGCATCGGGGAGTTCAGTTCTGTAAACAGCATAATATTTCTGTCTCAACCTTCCTGCAGTGACAGCGATATTCCTTTCAACTTCTATCCCTTCCATACAATCAAGTATTGAATAAATAGCAGATTCATCATCAGCATTTCTTGCACCGGATAACAGTTCAGCTTCAGTTATGACTGAAAAGAATCCTGCGATCCTATCGTCAATAATCCCCATAAGGAAATCTTTGGCTTTTCTTCCCCCTTTCAGATAGTTTATAATGATGTCCGTATCAACAAGGAACCTGGTTCTATGCATTATCGATCCTCTTCGTCCTCTTATCCCATCCACTCCTTATGTCCTCAACATATTCAACCCCGCCTTCAATCTCGCTTCTTTCAGACCAGGCACCAAATGCGTTGATCGCATCTTCTTTTCGCAAATCTCGCTCTAATGTGATCTTCACCACACTATTGACTGCGAGCCCCATCGCTTCTTTGATCTCGGCAGGCAGTGATATGTGCCCATCAGACAATACCCTGGCAGTATAATTCAACGATTTCATAATTTCACCTTGTTTATGTTACTTATATAGATAAGAATAATTCAAGTTTCATTTGAATCTTGTTTATATATAGTAGACGTAATTTTTTCAATCCAATCTTTATTAGATAAATACCAATCTATTGTTGCTTCAAGCCCCATTTTAAATTTCCATCTTGGTTCCCACCCGAGTTCATTTTTTATTTTAGTTGCATCTATCGCGTACCTTCTGTCATGCCCCGGTCGATCTTTTACGAATTCAATAAGATTCTTGAATGATTTTCCAACAGGCAAATTTAATTTAATATCCATTATTGAACAAATGGTATTCACTATGTCAAGATTAGTCAGTTCATTATTACCGCCGATATTATATGTTTCCCCGGTGACACCTTTATGAAATACAATATCTATTGCTTCACAGTGATCAATAACATATAGCCAATCCCGGACATTTAATCCATCTCCATATATCGGTATGTTTTTGCCCGAAATTATATTGGATACGACGAGTGGAATCAATTTTTCAGGAAATTGGAACGGGCCATAATTATTAGAGCAGTTTGTAATAACAGCATCAATTCCGTAAGTGTTTATATATGCTCTCACAAAATGGTCACTGCTGGCTTTTGATGCGGAATAGGGAGATTTTGGGGAATAACATGTTCTTTCTGTAAAATACCCTTTATCATTCAATGAACCGTATACTTCATCCGTACTTACATGATGAAACCTACAATGTTTGCCACTTTCATTATATTCCCTTACTATTTCTAAAATATTGAAAGTACCGATCACATTTGTCTTTACAAATTTAGCAGGATTCTGTATGCTTCTATCAACATGACTTTCAGCCGCCAGGTGGATAATACCATCAATTTGATGTTTTTCAAATATTCGTCTCAAAGCGGCTAAATCAGTTATGTCAACAAATTCAAAAAAATAGTTTGGAGCATTTTCTATATCAACGAGGTTCAAAAGATTTCCCGCATAAGTCAGACAATCTAAATTAATAATATTATAATCACTATACTTATTGACCATATACCTGACAAGATTTGAACCAATAAACCCCGCTCCACCTGTAATTGCTATATTTTTCATTTCAAAATCTCATTATTATTAGAAAATAGAATCTCGTTAGCTTCTATCATGGATTCAAATGTGCCCGCATCAGTCCATCTGCCTTTCACGATATCGTATTCCAATTGATTTAATTCAATATATGCATTATTTACAGAAGTAATTTCAAGCTCTCCCCGTTTCGATGGTTTCAAATTCTTGATAATTTCAAAAACTTTGTTATCATAGAAATACATGCCGACAACGGCAAAATTTGTTTTTGGATTACATGGTTTTTCTTCGATTTCCAAAATATGTTGTTCATCCAAAGCGGCTATACCATATCTTTCAGGGTCTCCAACCTCTTTTAACAGTACTCTAGCTCCATTATTTTGTTTTAAAAAATTATCTTTATATGGCTTTATGCTATATTCAAAAACATTATCTCCAAGGATTACTGCAATTTTTTCACCATTTGAGAAATCTTTTGCAAGATACAATGCATGAGCAATACCGCCAGCTGTTTCCTGTACTTTATATGTTAAGTCGCAGCCGAAATCCTTTCCACTTCCCAACAAATTAACGACATCACCCATATGTTCTTTGCTGGTAACGATAAGGACCGATGTTATATCTGCAGATACGAATTGTTTTATACAATGGTAAATCATCGGTTCTTTCCCTATTGGCAAAAGATGTTTATTGGTGACTTTAGTCAAAGGATACAAACGTGTACCCGTTCCTCCTGCAAGTATTATTCCTTTCATATATTATTTCCTTAAGTTAATCTATGTGTTTAAACTTTTTGCAATGATATTTACTATATAATCAACTTCAATTTCAGTCATATACGGATTCAAAGGCAGCGATAAAATATTCTTTGTAAGATTTTCTGTAACTTCCAATTTGCATTTTTTATATTTTTTGAACGCATTTTGATCATAAAGAGGAACAGGATAATGAATCAATGTTTGTACACCCTGTTTTTCCAGTATTCTCATGAGATTATCCCTATCACCTTTCAGTAATTTTATAACAAACAAATGATACTGGGGTATAACCTCATCATAACTAATTTGAAATTGTACAGGTACTTTTAATGATTTAAATTTATTTATATATCTTTGCGCAAGTTTCGCTTTTGATAGATTCCATCCGTCAATATATTTTATTCTGGAATTTAAGATGGCGGCCTGGATCTCATCTAACCTGCTATTTATCCCATTTTCAATTTCGGTAATATATTTCGAGCTTTGACCGTAATTTCGAAGTTTTATCAATTTATCATATTGTTCTCTATTATGAACAAATATAGCCCCCCCATCCCCACACGCACCAAGATTTTTGGATGGATAAAAACTGAATGCCCCATAATCCCCGATTGTTCCTGCTTTTCTGCTTCCATATACAGCACCAGTGGCCTGGGCAACATCTTCAATTACTTTTAAATCATTTTTTTGGGCGATTTCATTAATTATATCCATATCCGCACAAAATCCATAGAGATGAACCGGGATAATTGCCCTTGTTTTCTCGGTTATTAATTCTTCAAGCTTATTTGTATCCATTAACCATGTTTTTTCATCGACTTCGCAGAAAACAGGTTTTGCCCCAACAGAACATATCGCACTAATTGTAGGAATTGCTGTATTGGCTACTGTGATCACTTCAGAATTAACTTCAACACCAGCTGCTATTAAAGATAATCGAAGAGCATCCGTTCCAGAGTTCACGCCAACTACATATCCTTCATCTTTTCCTACAAGATAATTCTTAAAATTTAATTCAAATTTTTCACACTCTTTGCCCAGAATGTACCATCCGCTTGCCAGTACCTCAAGAACCACAGAATTAATTTCATTCTTATGTTCTTCAAATTGTCTTTTGAGATCTAGAAATGGAATCTCCATAATTCACCAATACTCTGATTTATTTTGAATATAATAGGCAAGTGTTCTTCTTAACCCTTCCTCCAAATAAATTATTGGTTTCCATCCAGTTAACTTAGTGAATTTTGAGTAATCTGCAATATAATCCCCAATTTCAATATCTTTGGATTCATCGGGATATTTGACAAGTTCATATGTACCACTGCCATATATTTTGATCAATTTTTCGACAAAATCAACAAGTGAAAGTGGTTCTCCACCTATATTATATACCTCGCCTGCAGTTCCTTTATTCATCATAGCAAGAATTAAAGCGTCCACCACATCATCCACATAACTCGTATCTCTTATCTGTCGTCCTGACCCGTATATCTTAATTTTTTCGCCATCTATTATTTGCTTTATGAACCAGTTTAGCACGCCCTGACGATGATGTTTCATTTGATGGCGAGGACCATAAGTATTGGTTAGCCTTAAAGAACATGCCTTGATACCATATACTTTATTATACAAAATATGATATTGTTCTCCGGCGATTTTATTTATGCCATTGACATCAATTGGTATTAAAGGATGTTTTTCATCAACTGGAGTGTATAGACTCTTTCCGTATTGTCCGCGAGTACCTGTAAATACTATTTTTGCATCGGCATTATTCTTCCTGCACGATTCAAGAATGTTAAGCTGACCCAAACAGTTTATTTCCATATCAGTATATGGATATTTCATGGAATCAATATGACTCAGGGTTCCTGCAAGGTTGAATATATACTCCTTATCTTGCACAAGATGATCCAGACTGTTTTTATCTCTCAAATCTGAAATATTGATTTTTATCCTGTCTTTGGCAGGTTGGATATTGAATATATTACCTCCAGAATCCGGAATCAACGAATCTACTATAGTGACGTTTGCATTAACTTTTGCGAGTTTGATTGCAAGTGTACTACCAATAAATCCCAATCCGCCTGTGATCAGGACATTCTTATCTGTGAAAAAATTTATTAAATTTTGTGACATATTTTTTATTTTTCCTTCAAATGAATTATAAAATAATACTTTTTGATAATTCTTATAATTAGTTTTGCATAATCCATTAAATTATTTGTGTGACACCCATACTTAAAATTTGGATCCATATCATGTACGTTATCAATTATTTTATTAATAGTTTTGACATAAGGCATATATATATTAAATATATGTTCCTTTTTCAAATTATACCCGCCCACAAGATCAAACTTCTCATTATTAATTATTTTAAGAGAGTGAAAATGATAAAAAATCAATAAATCTTCATTTACGTATATTTTATTATTTATATTTGATATTTCATACTCAGAAATATTCCAGGGCGCCAATCCACCCCCCAGGTGTTTCAGCACATGAACACCCTCAAACCGGGTTGTCCAATCATCCAGGTATTTCTGGTCGCCGAATTTGCCATCTGATGGTCTGGAATAGCACCATTCAAGACATCTATCACGCCACCATTTCAAACATTCAAGTCCATGTGAATTATTTCTAAAGACCATAAACTGGACATTATATTTGCCATATTTTTTGGCATAATGTTTTACATTATTAGCATAGCGGTGTTCAGTGATCAAAATTGACCCTCCCTCAAATTCCTTAAAAATCGGCGCAGGGTCACCATAAAAGAACAGGTCTGCATCTAAATATGCAATATGATCCAATGATCTTTCTTTATTTAATATATAGAGGGGAACAGAAGGGGTGCATGTCCAGCAATATTCAGTTGATGAACGTTTATCTTTGATGCTAAGTAATTCCGCATCTTCAAACTCTTCCATTGAAATTAATGTTACATTTTTCAAGTTCATTTTTTGCAGCACTGAATGTGATGTATCATCGAAACAAACAATCCATAGATTGAATTCATTACAGTGTTCTAACAATGAATAATATAAAGCAAGACCTTTGTACAGGTAGTTTCGATCAAAGAATGTGCAAAAATTGTAGGTCATAATTTCCTCGCCAAAATTACATTATCCAGATATAGAATGTCATTTTTCGGTAGGATTTTGGACAAGAGTAGTCCACTTATCAAAATAGGAGAACATATAAATAAAGAAGTCAAACCATTGAGATAATGATTTTTAGTTAAAAAAATAGTATAAACGTATGAAGCAAACATTTGTGCCAATGTATCTATATAACCACCACTTTTATGTTGCTCAATAATCTTAAAACCGTTTTTTGAAATTAAATAATTCAGACCAAATGACGTATAACGCCCATAATCATAAGGTGCTTCATGTTCGTCCCACACAAACGGAACTGTTATAAGAAGTAACCCGTTTGGTTTTAGAATACGATATAGCTCATCCATAAATTGTCCGGGTTCAAAAACATGTTCCAGTACCTGGTTTGAGATGACATAATCGAAAAAAGAATCGCTGAATGGGAAGACTTTTCCGTCATAATATATATCTGCGGATTTTGCATCATCATCGTGTCCACCACCAGCAATGTCTAAACCAATATATGAAGTTACGTTGAACAATGATTCATATGGTTTTCTTCCGCAACCTACATCCAAAAGACGCCCGCCATGAAAGTGGGGTGCTAATTTTTTGATGTTTTTCAACAGGTTAACTCGTGCGATATAAAAAGGATTCAAAAAAATGCCTGGTAGTGTAGGGTGAAAGGCTTGTTTTTTCACATAACTCTTCAGCTTGGCCATCATAGTTTATCCTTTAAAAGATATATGGATATAGTAGAAAATAGATTTGAATTCCAGTTCCGAATATATCCAATCCAACTCCATATTCCTATATGAATCTGTCTGCAAACGGTTAAATCACATTTTTCAGCTAAATCAAGGAAATCCTTTACCGAAAGCTGGTGAATATGCCCTGTATTATACCAATCATATCCAAAGAGCATAGGTTTTGGCATCCTTCCTCTTAACAGTAAATCAAGCCTATTTCTCCAGTTCGCAAAATTTGGAAATGAAATAATCTGGTAGTGTGCGATTCGCTTCATTTCCGACAAAAGTACTTCAGGATACATGACCATCTGGATTGTTACGTTGCATATTGCATAATCAAACTGTTTGTCTTCAATTTCACTTAAATGGCAATCAATTGACCCCTGGCGGACATTTAATCCTTTTTCAAGGCACATGTCTACACCTGACCGAACAAGCTCGATTCCATATTCCTGGATGTTTTTTTTATCTTTCAGTAATTGTAATAATGACCCGTTCCCACATCCAAGATCAATAACCTTTGAGTTAGGTTTGATTAAATCCTCTATTATAGGATATTCGTCCCTATATTGAGTTTCATGACCTGTATAGTTATATTCACGATTGTTATTTATTGTAGGGTCATCGATCATCTTAATCACTTTAAATATATTCATCTAATATTTCTAACAATTCCTTCATTCGATTCTGATATGTGTGTTCTTTTAGCGTCCTTTTCTGTCCTGCCCTTGCGATTTTTTGGCATTCTTTATCATTTTCCAATAGATAAGTAACCTTTTCTACCAATTCATCTGCACAACGGTAAGTTACTACTTCTTTCTCTGGCTCAAACAAAGTATGTAAATTTTCTTTCCAGTCTGTCACCAAACATGCTCCCATACCAGTTGCTTCGAATAGACGCATATTATTTGCGTAGTTTTCTGCTATATCAACGTGACGATTCAGCGTAATGCGACTTTGTGCAAGGATTTTATACATTTCTAATCCCCATACTTCTCCATGATGGTGTTTATATGCGATAGATAATGGGTCCAAGGCATTCTTACCGTAGCCAAATAGTTCAATCGGTAAATGATTGCTTACCTCATTTATTAATTCTTTCCCATGCCTATGGGCTTTCGATATCCCCCCTATAAATGTAACCTCATATTTTGGATCAAACAGATTCACTTCTTTCAATATCCTCTCGTCAAAAGCTAATCGAAAATATTCTGATTTGATTCCCTTTTTGCGAAAACGTTCCACGAAATGAGGGAAAGACGTCAAAATAAGATCATAATATTTATATGAACGATGTATTGGAATTGGCGATGCAACCTGCCCTACAATTAATTTAACCAGCGGTTTTAATTTGGCTATGAAACCATCAGATAAGATGTTATATTCTTGAATATAGAGCACATCTGGTTTGATCTTCTCTACCTGAGCTTTTATGATTTTGTAGCGCCAATCATAATCTAAAATATAATTTAACCCATAATTTAAATAACGAGGTAACGGCAAAGGTAATGGTTTAATACCATTTTCGTGTGCCCATTTAATTTGCAGATAATCATCGTTTGTGATGATCTCCTGCGCATCGTGTCCAAGTTTCTTTAAATTATGGGAATATGCATCTGAAGTGCCAAAGCGCTGGGACATGATTGAAGAACGGTTTTCTTCGAAATTCTGCTTTTTTACTTCCGGGTGGCATTGTAATAATTATCGAGGATTAAGATATTCATAGTTATGGCACCAGTTTATTTTTAATATTTACTCTTCACTATGTCACAGAACACCTAATGTGGGCCGTCGGAGAACTCAGCGTTCGCCATCAGGCCCCCAATCGTCTTGTGGGTGTGTTCAAGGCGTTGTAGACGAAAAGGGCGAGGATCATGTTAATCATTACTATAAATATTCATACTTAATTTTGCTTAGTGGTGCATACTAAATATTTAACTATGTTTATAGGCAAATATAGCAGTTCTTTCCAAACACCAAATCTTAGATTAAAACAAAAACACACATCTATTATCAATTTTATTTTATCTTGAAACGTGATCGATGCATTTGCAACAGCGTTTAGATGATAATACATTAGAACAGTGTATGGGGACATGGTGCATGTACAACTATTTATATTTGTCAACCATCTTTTTAAAGCTTGTTTTGCACTCTCACTTGGACGATTTTCGCGACGATAAAATAAAGGTATAGGTATTTGTGCAAATTTGCCAACAAGGCTTAATTTAGCGAGTAGAAGATTGTCACCACCAATCGTTGGCTTAAATACGTATGCATGCTGTAGTGCGCTCAACCGCATTAGACCATACATCATATTACACCAATGGAGTCCCCATATCGTCATATGGAATCGTTTTGAGGGAGATTCAATGGAACATGTATCGAGACGATCAGGAGTAATCATTAATTCATTACCATCAATATCGATAAGCATTGTTTGAGAATAACATATAATTACCGATGTATCATCTTCTAGAATTTCTACACAGCGGGATATATAATTTGGTTCATAAAGATCGTGATCGGCTGCGAACATAAAGTATTTGCCAGATGATAGTTCCAAAAGTCGATCAAAAGATTTACTTCCAATATTTGCATCATTACAATAATACTGAATTCGGTTGTGTTTAGATGCATACTCAAGACAAATCTGTTGCGTAGTATCTTCTGATGCATTATCCACAATGATTAGTTCAAAGTCCTTGAAATTTTGTGCCAAAAGGGAGTCAAGCGCTTCGCGTATAAATCGCTCCCCATTATACACAGCCAGCCCTATGCTAACTAACGGTATATTTTTGGTTTTATTCATATTGTTTCATCCATTCTACCATCATCTGATTTTAGGTATACCCACGACACGATTATTTCACTTTCCGCAAAAACCCATCCGGAGATGCCGTAATCAGCAGCTTATGTTCAATCGTTTTGTCAATTTCAAAACAATCCGTATTTTTCAAATATTCCCACACCGCAGTCTTTGGATTATTTCCTTTACCCCATGGGCGATTGGTACAAAAATTATCTGGCAAGTCTTCCACGCCCGTATCCCATACAACGCAGTAGCTACCTACAGACGTTAGTGGTCCGTAAATTTCTAACTCAGCCAGAACATGGTCATGTGTGTGAAGTGAGTCCAAAAACACAAGAATTTTTTTATAACCTTTTGCTATTGTCCTAACTTTTTCAACAACATCAGGTGCAACAGAGGAACCTTCGATCATCTCAATAAGGTGCGTCATTGGGTGTGCCTCAATCGCCTCACGATTATGTGGTCGAATCTCAATATCAATCCCAAGTACTCGCCTTTTCGATTTTTGAGGATCCAGTGTCGTCCCCTGTTCAATTGCTTCGCAATAATCCAGCAAAGCCAACATTGAGGCACTCAAGATTAAAGAGCCGCCATGTGCAATTCCTGTTTCGATAACCAGATCTGGTTTGATATTCCATATTAATTCCTGAATAGCATAAATATCCTGGGGAACCTGCATAATTGGTCGGCCAAGCCATGAAAAGTTATGCGCGTAGTTATGCCTACTGGCCTCACGAACCCAAATATTTGATAACCCTAGAAAATCTCTATCTTTCGCAAGTGATTTAATATTTTCTAAAACTTCTTCCGAAAAATCATTGTGTTGTGTCATATTTTATATCCCTCAATTAATCTAAACCTAGAATACATATGGATTTTGTAATTTGTTATTAAACTCATATTAATTTAAAGTCGTTTGCGTATTTTTTCCACATTTCATTATTTTCAACTAAATAAGAAAAAGCATTCATATGTTTTATTACCAATTCATGATCCGAATTCAGACAATCATATGCTTTTGATAAAAAGTAATGAGCAAATGCGTGTTCGGGGTATTTTTGTGCAACATTCTTAAAAGAAATAGCTGCTTTTTCGCACTCTCCTTGAGACATATTAAAATTATTCACGAAATTTGCAGATAAATTCAATCGATATGCAAAATCTTCAATCTCTTTGGGATCTACGCCAGGAGCTTTAATGTTTGCCTTGGAAATCATATGGTTATCCATATTATCGTTCACTATGTAATTATTATCAATACAAATATCATATAATCTGCTTCCAACAATTGGAATCGCAATAAAGACGTGAACCCAGTCAAACCCAACATTTTCGATCATATTTATAGTTTCTAAACGGTGCTCATCCATTTCTCCTGGGAGTCCACAAACGATGAAGGCGTGAACCTGAATACCGTTATCTCTTAGTATTCTTACTTTTGGTTTAATCATGCCAACTTTGAGTGGTTTGTTAATAATTTTTTGTAAAACATAATCTGAGCCCGATTCTATTGCTAATGAAACCGAAGTTGTTCCTGCATTTTTCAACAATTGTCCGATATCTTCATCAATTCCATACACTGCAAGGCCATTCGGAAATTCAATTCGAATACCAAATTCATTCAATTGTTTTAAAATGTATTTGGCTCTATTTTTATCTGATAAAAAGTGATCATCTTCAATGATAAGTACTGTCAATCCGAAATTTGAGACCATATTTTTTACATCAGTAACTACTTTTTTAACACTCATAAATCTAACTTTTTTACCATGTAATTTTCCATTAGCGCAAAATACACAATTAAATGGACAACCTCTGGAAGTATGAATACTCATTTCTCTTTTTCCTTCTTGAGCTGAATAATTCTTGTCTAACGAACGGGCGTTGTAATCATTGAGATTGACTAAACTATAATCAAATTCAGGTATATCATCGAGATTATTAACAAATGAGTTAATCGGTACTTTTCCAGAGTTAATCGTTTTTCTATTTATCCATGATTGATGTTTTTCTATAAGTTTTTCATGGTCTGTAGCATTCACTAAATCCGCCATGGGTATTTCTCCTTCCCCATAACATATTGCATCAATATGAATACATTCTTTCAATATTTTTCTATATAAATTTGTAGGTAATCCACCACCAGCAACAATTAAAGCAGAATCTACCTGCTCCTTTATAACGGTTGAAATAGGTGCAAGATAATTGTAAGAGGTATTGAACAGGGCAGATATAGCTACAATATCAGGTTTAAATTTTTTAACTCTATCTTTTAATACCTTTAATAAATCATAATTATGATTTTGTCGTTTCTCTGTTATAATTCTGAAAGCTTCTATGTTAAAATCAAGTATATCTGTTTTTACTCTGCCATTTTTAACATTTCCTTTTATGAAAGCATCTATTGATAGTATTCCATAGGGAATTGTGAATGCGGGTAAAGCAGTTGTTTCTAAATTTCCTACGTAGTCAGCAATGTTAAAATATGGCGGAACTATATACAAAATTTTTATGTTAGTATCATCCATCATTAGTAGTCCTATGTTTCATGTAAAGAAAATATACTCACTTGATCCCATCATTAATCCATTCTTGCATGCACATCAAGCCAACCAAGGCCAAGTTCAACATTGTCAATCTGCTTTAACTCTTTGTATTTGATGTAACGAGTAAGTGATTCCTCAAATGTCAACCATTTATCCTTCGGCAAGTCTTCACCAAAAAATCCGCTCGAAAACTCAGAAAATATGAAATTATCATCCTTGACATCAGTTGCTGTCTTTGGAATAACTCGATTTGGGTTATTCGCCTGATTAATCAGCTGAAATCCTGTGTAACCTGAAACATACAAATATGAAAATATTCCAAAATAATCCCTTTTAGATGTTTCAAATGAAACAAATTTGGGTTTCAAT
Source organism: Candidatus Methanoperedentaceae archaeon HGW-Methanoperedenaceae-1 (assembly GCA_002839545.1). GTDB lineage: Archaea > Halobacteriota > Methanosarcinia > Methanosarcinales > Methanoperedenaceae > Methanoperedens_A. The sequence continues at coordinate 10,085 of PGYG01000030.1, read as the reverse complement.
TCACATTCAGACAGATGTTTTGCCACGAACAAATCGCATCCTTCTAAATCAACTTTCAAATAATGCGGAACTCCATATTCTAAAATTAATTCGTGTAGATTTGTAGAATCTACTGTCACGCGAGTTGCAGAAGAACCATCGCTCTCAGCCATGCTCAACAAACAACTACTCCATTCTGTCTTTGTTGCATGAATGAAAAAATCAACTTTTCCAGTATTTTCGGAAATAGCTTTATTCAGAAGAATTAGACGTCCTGCTCTAACATCTGAATCAAACCTATGCAAACCAGCTTCAAACAATTCTGGATTAGCTTCAACCGCTACCACACGAAAACCTTTTGTAAGGTAAAAAGCCGTATCATCCCCATTATGAAATCCAAGATCAAAAATCAAGTCATTCGATATCATTAATTGCACCTTTATCAATTCATTATAATAATTATATTATTTTATCTAACTCATCTTTTTGGCAAATCCGTTCTCTTGGAATTGCGTAGATTACACCACCTGTCCCATGCCAACTATGTAATCGGAAATAATAAGCATAGTTATCAAGACAGGTCATTATCTGAGCCGGAAGACACCACAATCCATTTCGATTATGATATGAAGTTACTGTGAGTATAGGACGGTTATTGATAAGTGTTTCCAATCCACCACTAATGACTCCACACTCCCAACCTTCAACATGAATTTTGATAAATGTTGTGGGAATCAAAAGTTCATCAAGGCATTTAACATCAATCCCTGTTTGCCCCAATTCACTAAACTGTGATACATAGTCCAATCCATGGTAAAAACTTTTTCCATTTGTATCCGAACCAAGTGCACACGTCAACAAATGGATTTTCTCACTGTCTTTCGACATGTATTCTTTCATAAAATTGTGAAACTGGGTAGTGTTCTCCGAGTCAGGCTCGATAGCATATATCTCTTTGTACTCATTTTTTACAGCATTTAAAAATCTGATGATGACTTCTCCATGATGTGCACCAATGTCAACAAATACTTCATGATTATGCAAAATTGAAAGCACCAGTGGTATGAAAAAACGATCGTGCGTCGTTACTGGTGCATCGTCGAAAAACCATTCTTTCCGCAAACTGCGCCAAGCAAGGAATTGTAAATGGTGGGCACGAGAAATATTATCCTCCCATCTGGATAAGACAGATTCTATACCAATGATATCTTCCCCAGTTAATAAGCCAGAATGCCAGCCATTGCTTAAAGGGTGTTTGTCACGATAAGCCTCAGCAATATCATAAAAAGGTACTATATCAAGCCAACCTTGCTCCTTTAACGGAGCGGTCACTTTTGAATAAGGCGCCGTTACCACGCAAATAGCCAATAGAGCAGATTCCCGTTGCTTAATTGGGACATCATGAATTCCTAAAATATCAACACCTGCCCAGAAAGGGTCTTGCCTGTGCAAATCCGGATTTGCATCTACCACAAACAAAAAGGGAATACCAAGTTTTTCAAAATACTCCTTAGCCATTTTTCCAAGATTACCTGCACCATATAATATCAATGGCTTATCGACCTTGCGTGGTACGAAGGAAATCGGTCTTTTAGCAATCTTGTGCAACAGTTGGCGTGCAACCTTTCGATTAGGCGCTTTCGTATATTTCACTGTAGCAATTTCAAATTTTTCGCCCATAACTTCAACTCCAAATTATCCGGAAAATACTCACTGAAATGAAATACCGATCCTTTGCTTTTTTCAAACAGTCCATAGCTAACGATAGTGTCATCATCCAGTTCAATACTACCATCTTCAATAAAAATGCTTTTGTCATCTTGACATGAAAGGAACCATTCAGCAGGATCGATACCAAAAATCTCAGAGAAATCAATCGTTCTTTTTTCCATTGACATGGTTTTTCGATAATACTCATTAAGAGATGCTTCCATTTTTTCTGCGGAAAATCTCTCTCGAACTGACTTAGCGGCCTGGATTCCGAGTCTTTGCCGCTCATCAGGATTTTCTGATAGCCATTGAATCGCATCAGCGAATTCGTCTGGCGAGTGGACTATCAATCCTGTACTGTGATCATCAATGATCTGGCGCTCTGCCGGATTATCTAATACAACAGGCACTACCCCCATCGCCATCGCCTCAAGGAGAGCGTTTTCTGTTGTCCCATAATGTTCTGGGTTCAGAAGATAAGCAAGCACATTGATTGTGGCAAGTTCAGATGCTATATCTGGCACAAATCCTGCGAACTCAAGTATTCCTGTCTTACCTATGGCATCACACTGTTGATTCAGAGTATCTTGATTGTGCAAGTCTCCAATGATCTTTACTTTGAATCCAGGGATCTCTACTGCTGCCAGATAGTCAATATAACGAGGATGAAGTTTTGCAAAATTCAGGCTCCCGAAATATCCAACCGAAACACTCTCATTTATTCCGTCCCTCCTCTCAGGCAATCCTGGAAATCCTCCACTACTGGATACGACACCTAGCCGATCTTCAAACTCGGGGGGCAGACTCATTACCTCTTTGCTTTCAAACGAGCATTGGGATGTGAAAAGAAACACATGTGATGCCAAAATTAGTTTTTTAGGAATAATAGGGGTATGCAGGCCAGACACATGACTCCAGGTAAGGAGTCGAATAGGCGGGATTGACAAGGAACAGAGATATTTGATCGTTGCAGGATGGTTCCACCACTCCAACTGAACGATGTCTGAATCTTCTATTATCTTTTCGAGCATATCCATGCTCGGGCATACAATGACTTCACCACCATATTCGCGAACTTTATCAACGAATTGGTTTTTTTCAGGCTCTTCAAGACAAACTATAAGATGCTTAATCCCTGAGTTTGATATACTCGCTTGCGCAACAAGTCCGCTCAGAACCTTTCCTACTCCACCGCCAAGGTGCGCAGTAATATGCAATACCTGCATTATCCAATTCTCCTTTGACGCGATGCCAGTAACCGCTCAGCTAATTCATCGACATATGGATCGATGTTGTCTGACGAACAATGTGAAAGCTGGCTGCATTGTCCGCACACAGCGTTTTTCCTTCGTTTCATTTTTTCTCCAAACGATCTAATAACATCTCCGCATAGCCGTCAATGTCATCGGGCAACCCGTGCGACATCTGACCGCAATTGCAACACACTGGATGTTCTTTTCTTTTTTTATTCAGAAACATCTTCTGTAAGTTTAAGAGCTTTTCTCCATGCCATATATCTTTTATACTTTCGCTTTTCGCATCACCTATGATAAGTTTTCTAGACCAGTCAAGAAAACATGCACTTGCCGAACCATCCGAATTGATTGAAAAAGAATAGAATATATAAGGACAGACTTGAACTTCTTTTATCTTTTGACCATATATCCCAACCTCTTTATTGACTTCGACTTCTTTTAGCTCAAACTCAGGCCAGCACGACATAGTGTGCTCAATATACACACCATCAGCTATATCTCCAAATATCTCGTAAAATTTAGTCTTGTCATCTTCCGATATCGTATCACCATTAATCTTTATGATCATTTCGCAGTCTTTTTTGTGTTCATAAAAATGGCGAATATTTCCTACGAGTTTTTCAAAATCAATCTTATAACTAGCAAAATCTAAATATTGTTTTTCGTTAATACCTTCTATAGAGATATTAATTCTGTCTAATCCCGCTTCAATAATTTCAAGGTTTCTTTTGGGATTGAGTAGCGATGCATTTGTTGTAGTGTCGATTCTCTCGGAACAATTTTTTCCTTTTGCATACTGGATCATCTCTGCAAATCTCGGATTTAACAAAGGCTCCCCATCTTTGTAAAGTCTCAAAACTTTGATGGGTTTTTCAAATTCACAAATGTCATCTATTATTTTTTTGTAAAGGTCGAAATCCATGTATCTAAGACTTCTGCCGACTTCCTTCATTAATTCCCTATCACCAGAGGGACAAAATTTGCATTTAAAATTACATGAATCAGAAGGATCTACAAAGACTATAAACGGGACGCTAAGTGGTATGACGGTCTCAAGCTTCGTTCTGTTTTCTAAGTCTATTCTTGGTTTGATTTTTGCTTTCATTTTACCCTCTAAAAACCGGTTTTCATTTATCTTGCAACCCTAAATTACTCACATATTATATTTCATATTTAAATACCTACTAAGAGCATCCTTCCAATTAGGTAAATCTATTTCCATCTTAGCACCCTTTTCGTTTTTCAAAGCTGAAAACCGTGGTCTTCTCATCTTATCCGTTTTACCACCACGATCCACTGGCACAAGTTCAACACCAATGTCTAAAATCTTAAAGATTTCCTTAGTAAATTCATACCATGTGCAATATCCTTCGTTAACTAAATGATATATGCCCGATTCTTTGGATGGGTGAGCAATCAGCTGCAAGACAGCTTTACTCAGATCTCCTGCATAAGTCGGGCTTATTGTTTGGTCATTGCCAATCTCGATTCTATTATTCTGTTTTGAATCTTTAATTCGATTATCTACAAAATTGCCACCTTTGGATGTGGCACCTTGTATTCCATACAATCCACATGTCCTGATAATAATTGATTTATTATACGAAAGAGCAGCATATTCGCCAGCCAATTTTGATAAACCATACATTTGAAGTGGACCAGGTGTGTCGGATTCAATATATGGTATTTGTTTCGCACCACTGAACACGTAATCTGTACTAAAAGAAACAAACCAGGCACCAAATTCATGTGATATTTCAGCCATTTTTTTTACTGCTATGCAATTTGATTGGAATGCTTTTATAGGCTCCACTTCGCACAATGGTACATTATGAAATGCAGCGGTATTAATAACAACTTCTGGCTTATAGTGCATCATTGCTTTCAAGAACGACTCTTCATTTAAAATATCAAGTTCTTGTCTGGAAGGGGCAAGAACATCGTGTCCTAATGCGAGTGCATCTTTTAACAATGCACTTCCTAATTGTCCTGTCTTGCCAATAATTAAAATTTTCATTCTATGTCCCACATACCACATTAGATTTATTTAACTTATTAAAGGGTAGTTCATATCTTTTTCAGAAATTATCTTCGAATTCAAAGGCCATTCAATTCCAAACACCGGATCGTCCCATCGCACCCCTCGTGCATGTTCAGGAGAGTAGAATTCGGACATCTGATAAAAGACCTCTGTTTCATCTTCAATAGACTGGAATCCATGTGCAAAACCGTCTGGAATATAGATCATTTTGCGGTTTTCAGCATTAAGTTCCTCTGCCAACCACTGGCAGTAAGTGGGCGATTCGGGACGCAGGTCTATAATAACATCATAGATAGCTCCTTTGGTGCAGCTCACTAATTTGGCTTCAGCCATGGGTGCAACCTGATAATGCATACCTCGTAAGGTTCCTTTATGTTTGTTATACGAAATGTTACACTGGACTATTCTGGGATTCATACCATGAGCCTCAAACTCCTTTTGGCAAAAAGTACGTGCAAAGAAACCACGCTCATCTTCCAAACGCTCAGGTTCAATGATCAATGCTCCTTTTAGCCGTGTTTCTGTAAATTTCATCTATACCACTTTAATGTCAGGGATTGGAATAATAAACTTTCCACCTTTTTCACGATACAATTTTTGCTGCCCTAAAATTTCATCTGCAAAATTCCATGCCAGGAGTAACGTATAATCAGGCATATCCTCAAGCAGTCTCTCTGTACTGTAGACCGGGATATGCGTTCCAGGGGTATACAGACCCTGTTTATACTTGCTCTTATCCACTATATAATCAACAATGTCGGTTGAGATTCCACAATAATTCAACAGTGTATTGCCTTTTGCAGGTGCCCCATAAGCAGCTATGGAATGTCCATCATGTTTTAATTGTTGTAATAGCTCCATGAGTTTCGTCTTGATATGTGATGTCTTGCCTGCAAAATCATAATAAATATCAACATCATCAAAGCCCTTTTGTATCTCATTCTCAACATATTGCCCTACTTTCGGGCTCACTTTATGGGTTCCCTCGTTGCTTATAAAATAGATGAGCGAACCCCCATGTATATCAAAATGTTCAACATCGAAAATCTCCATGCCGTATTTTTTAAATAACTTTGACATTGGACGTAAAGACAGATATGATAAGTGTTCATGATAAATTGTATCAAACTCTGCTTTTTCAATAAAATCCACCAGATAAGGAGCTTCAATTGCAATGACTCCATTCGTACTTAATAGTAATTTAAGTCCCCGCATGAAACTATGGATCTCAGGAACATGGGCAAATACATGACGGGCAAGGATCACATCCGCACTACCATACTTTTCTTTAATGGTCCTGGCATTATCCTCATTGAAAAAATCAATGTATGTTTCAATCCCAGAATCCACTGCCACCTTTGCTATATTTTCAGCGGGCTCTACCCCCAGTATATTCACATTCAAATTCTTAAAATAATTAAGCACACAACCATCATTGCTTGCAACCTCAACAACGAATGATCCATCATGCAATTTAAACCGTTCCTTAAAGCTTTGTGCCAGATATTGTGCATGCTTATGGACTGCATCTGATGTTGATGAAAAATAAATATAATCTTTAAATATATCTTGTGGAGGGACTACATGACCTATTTGAACCAGCCCACAATCGTCACAGAAAAAAACGTCAAGCGGAAATCTCGGTTCCTTGATGTCATTGACCTCATCCCCAGTCAAGAAAGCATTTGCAAGAGGCATTTCTCCCAATTCAAGAAATCGTTTTACATTTGTATTATCACAAAATCTGCATTGCATATCATCACCCCTCATTTTAGGTTTCTATACCATTCAATCGTTTCTTCCAGGGAAGAATCCAGAGTATATTTTGCACTCCACCCAAGTTGATCTTTAGCTTTTTTTGCAGATAGATATTGGTTTCTAATCTCATGCTGAGCCTGGTTCAATATCGCTGGTTCAACATCAACTTCCATTAGATCGATAATCTTATCAACCAAATCCAAAACATTCACCTGGATTTCATTACTAAAATTATATGCCTCTCCGTGGATTGATGCATCTACAATCATTTTTTCCGCAAGGAGCATGTATGCAAATGCTCCATCTTTCACATAGAAATAATCACGAATGAATTTTCCATCACTACGGATAATCGGACTCTCATTATTCAGCAACGAACGAATAGTTCCCGGAATGATCCTGTTATAATTAAGATCCCCTGGCCCATAAAAATTACCGCACCTGGTGACACAAACAGGCAACTTGAACGTATTATAATAAGTGTATGCAATTAGATCAGCACAACTTTTAGAAACATCATATGGATGTGTGCCCTGCAGTGGTGTTGTCTCATCGTATGGTAATTGCTCCTGCTCGCCATATGCTTTATCACTTGAGGCAATAACTACGGCTTTTATAAGCGTTGACCTTCGACAGGCTTCCAATAAATTATACGTCCCTCTCACATTCGATTCAAATGTGGACAATGGATTGCGGTTAGCTATCCCGACAATCGTTTGAGCACCTAAATGAAATACAACCTCTATTTCATATTCATTAAGCGTTCTTTCAAGCAGCAGATAATCTTCAAGTTCACCATTAACTACTGTTAAACTGTTTTTGATATAGTCAAACTCATTTGAGCTACTCCATAATATTGATTTTGGAACGATATCACGGACTAATGCAACAACATTGGCACCTTCGTCAACCAGGAACTTGGTCAGCCATGAACCAACCAATCCAGTTGCACCGGTAATAAAAACATTCTTATCCTTCCAATTAAATGTCATCATTTTTCCAGACAACCCATGGTCTATTATTTAAGTTCCATTGCTTGTTAAATTCTTCAACTTCCTTATATGTATCCATACATTGCCAGAATCCATCGTGTCGATAAACAGCAACATCTCCTTTTTTCGCCAGTTTTTGCAAAGCATCCCTCTCGAAATTCGATTCTTCAGTCAGATAGTTAAATATTTCACGATCAAATACACCAAATCCACCATTTATTAGACCGTCTGTAGCAGGTTTTTCTGCAAAGGATTTTGCAATTCCGAATTCATCCACATTAAGAACACCGAAACGTGATGTTGGTTTTGCCCCCGTCACAGTAGCGATTTTACCTTTTGATCTATGAAATTCCAATAGGTTTGAGATATTGACATCTGCCACCCCATCACCGTAAGTTAAGAAAAAGGTATCGTCATCGATATATTTTTCAATTTTCTTCACCCTGCCCCCTGTATCTGTATCCTCGCCTGTGTCAGCAAAAGTAATATTCCAGTGTTCCATGGAGTGAGCATGAGTTGTTATTTTTCCCTTTCCATTACCCATATGCAATGTGAAGTCATTGGTAAACCATTCAAAATTTAAGAAATACTCCTTTATCATATTTCCTTTATAACCAAGACATAACACAAAATCATTGAAACCATAATGACTGTATATCTTCATTATATGCCAGAGTATTGGCATACCGCCAACTTCCACTAATGGTTTCGGCTTGTACTCAGTTTCTTCTCGCATACGTGTGCCTTTTCCGCCGCAGAGTATTACTACTTTCATTTTAAACCACTTCTAATTCCGCAATCATATGTTTTTTGTTCAGTACTCATAACCATTCCGGCCATACTACATTCATCTGTAACACAATTCCCTTCAACTCTTCATAAATCTTCCTATCTAATTTCAATATAAGAATTCCATATATTGCTCCGCCAAGCACAACCGGAACCAGTGCCAGCCACACATTGGATAGTGGTATAAGCATCCGATATCCGCCTACAACAATTCCCATAGCAATAGAAGCTTTACAAATATTCACCAAACTGCTACGATCCAACCGAAGAGTAATCTTTCGTGCAAGAACACGCTTTGCAAGAACAGTATTCAGACTCATAGTTACCAAAGTCGCAACCGCTGCTCCCGATATGCCCATAACAGGAATTAACGCCGCATTAAGTGCAATATTAGCAACAACTGCCGCAACCGTGATCTTGAACAAATCCTTTAACTGGTTCATTGCACTTAGATATGTGGTATAAAAGTACTGGAAAATGTTTATAATTTGTACCGTAAACAATAACAGAAGTGTCGTATAACTTACAAAATCTGCGCCGTAGAAAAAGTAAAGTAATTTATCACCAAGCAAAGCGCCACCAACAAACAATGGTAATGCCAGTATGAGTGAATAGGTGAATGCACGGGATAGTGACTCTTCTATAAGCCCAGTTTCGCTAATCTGATTCCATCGGCTGACTCTTGGCCACAATGTTCCGCGAAGTGCGGTAGTGGTAAATGCTGCAAGTGAGGTAAACTGGAATATTACCCGGTACACTCCCACATCAGCATTATTCAGGAAATACCCGATCATCACCGCATCAGAATTCATGAAGACAAGGCTTCCACCAGAAATCAGAAATGACCAGAACGAGAATGAAGATAAACTTTTCAGGTGACTCCAACCAAAACGCACAAAATGCAGTTCGAAAAAACGCAGTTGTATGACGGCTCCAACAAGTGCCCCCACAACAAAGCCTCCAGCCAATCCTGCAACACCATAACCTAAGAATACCGCAACGACCTGAATAATAATGCGTGAAACGTTATCAATAAAACTTGCCGTTGCACCTATCCCCATTTTACCGCATCCGGCGATACCGCTTGAAACTGCTCCCTGCAATAGTGACACGACCAATGCCGCCAAAAGCCAACTAAATGTTCCAGCACTATCAATATCGACAAAATATCTGTGAAATGCAATCAGTGCCGTTATAACCACTGTCACGAACACAGAGCGCAGTACAACAAATGCACTGAAATATGCATCAGGTTCTTCTCCTTCACTTATGCGCTTGATCGCAGCACCACCAAAACCGCCGTCAGTCATAAGACCTATGATGCCGAAATATGCTATGAACAGGAAATACGCACCAAGAACACCTGCACCCACCGCATGCGCAAAATACATCGTACTCAAAAATCCTATGAAAGTAAATGCGATCTGCCAGATAAGCGACACTATACTCTGCCGCCGTATTGGCTCGATGGACATGATGCGTGAGAAAAAGGTGTTTAATTTGAACATGTTTTGTCAGTAGGCTGGAAAGGATGAATTTTCGTGGTTTTTATGATGCAGT
>PGYG01000112.1 GCA_002839545.1 Candidatus Methanoperedentaceae archaeon HGW-Methanoperedenaceae-1 | reverse complement strand
TTTTATTTGTTGTTTGGGTTTGTGGTCTGTTGGGTGCTTGAGGTTCGTATCGTGCGCCACGACTGTATAAAGTAATATTGTATGTAATACAATATGTTATTCTGGCTTCAAGTGCGCCAAATGCGTATAATATCATATAATATCATATATGTAATCCATCCTTTTCAATAATATCTATAATTTCATCGCTTATCCAGATGTTGTTTTTCCTCATCGTCTTAACAATTTCATTGAAGGTTTCATTTATAAGTTTAGTATTGATTGCCTCATAAATAATTGAAAGTGTCCCTGCTACCTCTAATCCCATAGAACCTGCAATCCCCCTTGCTATTTTATCATCGATGAGAACAATATTTGCGTTTAATTCCATCGCAAGAATGATCGCTTCAGATTCTCCAATGCCAATTTCATGCTTCAGAGCTTCAATACCGATCTTATTTTTTACTTTATTTACTTTTATCCAGGGAGATTTTCTTACATCTTCAGCACCAGGTCTTCCTTCTCCCTTTTCTACCACTTCTATCCAGACAGCCTCTGGTATTATTACTTCTCCGAAAAATTTCTCTAATATATCCAGATGCTTTATTTTAGAGAGTGCGATCAGAGGACCAGAATCAGAAACAACGATCACTTCATAACCTTCTTCAGAGTGCGGATATCCTTTTCAAGGTATTCAGGATAATAATTAATCGGAACTTTTCTTTTTGCCAGGATTTCTTGCATTTCCCATATGGAAACACCCGCTATTTCAGCAGCTTTTCCAATTGATACCAGACCTTCCCTATAAAGTTCTATTGATAATGTCTCACGAACGATAGATGGAAAATCTCTTTCTCTTATTTTAAATATATTTATTAGATCACCGGGCAAATCGACAGATATTGTTTGCATTACTTTTTCACCAGTTTCAACTTACTTTAAATACCTATATTTAAAGTAGATATATTCTTCCATTGATTATCAAAATATTTACAAATGTTTCAAATCCCCTTCAACCATCATCGTCACCAGTTCCTCAAATCCAACTTTAGCTTCCCACCCCAGCTTCTCCTTAGCCTTCGTCGGATCCCCTATCAATATATCCACCTCTGTCGGTCTGAAATAACGCGCATCTACCTCAATCAAAACATCCCCGTTCGCAGCGTTAACCCCTTTTTCATTTACTCCTTTTCCCCGCCACTCAATATCGATCCCGATCTCCCGAAACGCAAGCTCCACAAACTCCCGCACAGAATGCGTCTTCCCGGTTGCAACCACATAATCATCCGGCTCGTTCTGCTGGAGCATCAGCCACATGGATTCCACATAATCCCCGGCATATCCCCAGTCCCTTTTCGCATCCAGGTTCCCAAGATATAATTTTTCCTGCGACCCCTTTTTAATCTTTGCCACAGCCATTGTGATCTTTCGCGTCACAAATGTCTCGCCACGGATAGGAGATTCATGGTTGAACAGGATACCGTTGCATGCGAACATGCCATAGGCTTCCCGGTAGTTCTTCGTTATCCAGTAGCCATATAATTTAGCAGCGCCGTAAGGGCTTCTTGGATAAAATGGCGTGGTTTCTTTTTGCGGAATCTCCTGGACTTTTCCAAAGAGTTCGCTTGTTGACGCCTGGTAGAATCTCGTTTTCTTTTCAAGTCCAAGTATTCGTATGGCTTCCAGAAGGCGTAGAGTTCCAACTGCATCTGAATTTGCTGTGTATTCAGGAGTTTCGAATGAGACCTGCACATGGCTCTGTGCAGCAAGATTATATATTTCATCAGGCTGGGTTTCCTGTACTATCCTGATTAAATTAGTTGAATCTGTAAGGTCACCATAATGCAAAAAGAAATTACTATTTCTCTCGTGCGGGTCTTTATATAAATGATCAATTCGCTCGGTATTGAAGGATGACGACCTCCTCTTTACTCCATGCACAATGTATCCTTTGTCTAAGAGAAATTCGGCAAGGTACGCGCCGTCCTGTCCTGTGATTCCGGTTATTAAGGCTGTTCTGGTCATATTGTATCAACCGTCGCTTGTACACTTAAATTAATGCTCTATTAATATTTGGATTTGTTACTGGAAATCAGGTGACGTCCTTATTTAAGACTTAATTATCTGTGTCAATCAGTTAAATCAGTGTCTAACGCAATTGTTGATATCACTCGATTATGGAACTGTGCCGTGCCCTCTCCTCATTCAACAACCTTTTTCCAATCCTTCAAGAACTTCTCCAGCCCATTATCCGTCAACGGATGCTTAAACATCTTTTCAATGACACCATAGGGAATAGTGGCAACATGTGCCCCGATTTTAGCAGACTCAACCACATGCAGAGGATGCCTGACGCTCGCTACGATAATTTCAGTTTTAAAATCATATAACTTATATATCTGCACCATATCTCGTATTATTTGCATGCCCTCATGCCCGATATCGTCCAATCTTCCAATAAATGGACTCACATAAGTCGCTCCAGCCTTGGCAGCCAATATTGCCTGGTTAACTGAAAAGACCAGTGTCACATTTGTCTTAATATCTTTCTCATTTAATATCTTGACCGCCTTTAATCCTTCAGGGATCATTGGTATCTTTATTACGATATTTTTCGACCACTTCGACATCTCAAGCGCTTCTTTAACCATGCCATCCGCATCAATACTGATTACTTCGACACTTATGGGACCATCAACTATGCTCAGGATATGATTTACGATAGACTTAAAATTCTTCCCCTCTTTTGCGACAAGCGATGGATTTGTAGTTACACCATCAATAACTCCCCATTCATTAGCGGTCTTAATTTCTTCAATATTTGCTGTATCAATAAAGATCTTCATTTTCTATCACCAATAAGTTTTTTTGCATTTTTTACTATTTCGCCATCATTCAACCCG
>PGYG01000029.1 GCA_002839545.1 Candidatus Methanoperedentaceae archaeon HGW-Methanoperedenaceae-1 | reverse complement strand
AATTGAAATCCCACCATCGAAAGTTTATATTTTTAAGGAGGACTTAAGGAAAGACATCTACAGAATAGTAAAGGAACAACTGGAAGGTATGGACGCTTCCGATAAGATGGAAGCGGGAGTTTATATCCTTTCATCGCTTTTCCACCGCCCGTGCTTCAAATACGAACTCGAACTGCTTGGAATCGAGCCGCATAAAACAAAAAATATCCGGGAATCAAAAGACGCACGCCTGAAAGAGCATCGTGAGGCGGTTACAAGGATTAATATCCCGCCAGATGACCCTGCCTTTGAAATAAAAGAGATACCAACCGACACACTGTGTGAGAACGAACTCCTGATTGACATAATAACCGACTTAATCGACCTTGACGGTTTAAAGGCAAAGTACCAGCAGACAAAACTTGCCTGAGAAATCAAAAACAGACCCTACGATTAAATTTATTACTCCCTATCCCGTCATATTATATAATACTTGTAAACTGGTGATATGATATGTTAGAAGCTAAAATTTCTGTTGAGCAGCATGGATGTTCGCTGGCAGTTGTAACAAGGGATAATAAATTCGAACTGGATATCCTTTCCTACGTGCCTGTATCCAACGATAAAATATTATTCTTAAGCCAGGCAAAAAATCCAAACGCAGATACCATGAAGTATCTTAAAGAAATCGAAGAGCATCCTTCAACCGAATCGTTTGAGATTATCCAGATATCTCCTGAAGAAACGCTGTTTTTAACCGTTATTGCAGATGCCAGTGCAATCCATGCATTCGAAGAATCCCGTTGTTTCATCAAACCCCCTATACATATTAAAAACGGTAATAAGTATTATACTATTATGGCACCGGATACAAATTACCTGAACCAGGCTTATGAAAAACTGAAAAAACTTGGTAAGTGGTCAATCGACCATGTCCAGAGAGTACAGGATGGAGAAGCCAGTGGTTTTGACCTCACTGAAATGCAGGCAAAGGTATTGCTCACAGCCGAAGGCATGGGGTATTTTGGGCACAACCACAAGGTCTCAATCGAGGATGTGGGAAAGGCACTGGGTATTTCAAAATCCACGGCACATCATCACCTCCAGGAAGCAAAGCGCAAACTCGTTCAAAAACACATAACTGAGTCAGGACTTTAATCTGTGGATTTAATCGATTAATTTTTCCGGGAATTTTTTGTTCCATAATCATTCTGGACTTGTCTTATAGTTCAATCGACTATGTTATAGTTTATTTATAGGACATGTCCTAATAAATATATAAGCTCAGGTATAGTGTATTTTTCAAACATGTCTCAAATAAAGCATATTAGAATAAGGATTATTGATGGATATTGGTGATAAAACATGGCTGATATCTATAAAAAAATGATTGAAGAAGCCCTGACAGCACAGAGGGCAGACGTAGAGACCATTAAGAATAAGCGCGGAACTGAATTCAAAATCAGTGACGCTAAACCATACGTGGATGCTGTGAACGGAATGACCGCAGCCGAAGGACAGTCACAGACTGTTATCGACCTGCATGTCAATTCTGTCAATGCCCACTATGATATCCTTAATGGATTAACAAAAACGGTAAGACCTGAAGACGATCCTTTCGTTGAGCATTACCAGACCCCTCCTATTATGGAAATACTTTTTGATGAGGACCCGTCTTTCAGGGATTCCGTTGATGTTTTTATCGAAGCAATTGCAGAGAATGAAGCCCTTGTAGGCAAGGAATCTATAAGGAGATACGGTGGTTTCTATGGTCCTTGCTGTGTTGTAGACTTCGCATTCTCGCCTGGTTCTACAAGTAATGTAGTAAACAGGATACTCAAAGGCTTGAAAATCAATGACGCACACAAACAGGCGATACTGTCATCCAAGTCATGGGGCATGGATACATCTTATGGTATTGGTGCCGCTTTCCAGGCATCACTGGAAGCAGGGAATACAGCAGCACAGGCTGTTGAAGATGAGATTGCCATGCTTCAGATGGTATATGACAAACCTTCAGATGCGCAGGTCAAACTCATGACAGATGCGGGTCACACATCCTTCGATACAAGGAAGTATATGCACCAGTACAAGAACAGGATGAAAGATACCATTAAGACGGCGATGGATGAGGGTGTGCATTATGGTAACATAGTTACAGTACCGGCATATTGTGTCGGTGATGTAGCACACCACATCTCCCAGTCCATGTTCAACATGTGCAAGGATGACGTGACAATGGCTATTATCGAAGCCGAGACTCAGGTACTTGAGAATGCATTGAAGGCAGGACTTGCAGCAGGATATAAGAGTCCAAATGCGGTGCTTAACCTTGCAACAGGCGCTACTGCAATGGGTGCAGCTTACATCCTCCAGAAGGATTCATTCACTGCCTCCATGCTCATAGACCTACTGACAAAACGCTATACAAACTTTGTCCAGAACAACCCGACAAGAGGACCGGCAGCTGAACTACATAACGTGGACTTCATGGACATGATCCAGCGCGGTTCCAACCTGCTTGAAGTCAAGCCAATCGGTAAAGGCGGATATATCGGCGGTGTAAAGGTTGACCTGAGCCCGATTGATAACAATGAAGTGCTTGCCAACCCGCAGAGATACACCTATCCTGCATGTGCAATCACTGTCAGGTTCTCATCATTAATGCGCCTGGCTGACTTCCCGTGCCTGTTGACGAGCGAACCTGTGACTGCAACCCTGATGACAAACATCATTGCACTGCATCCTGAGGTTCCTGGTTCACCTGCAAGAGGATGTAAGGGATGCGCAACTTCAGACCTTGTCAAGACACACCAGTACTGCCAGTGGTCAGAATCTGTATAGACTGAGGAAAAAAGACTTTGGAAAGGGTAATTTACCCTTTCTTTATTTTTTAAGGAGTGATAATCATGACAGAAGCTTATAAAAAATATATTTCCGAATTTATAGGAACTTTTGCCCTCGTATTTATCGGCGCAGGATCGGTAGCTACAAACTATATCTCTGACGGGGCACTGGGTCTTTTCGGGATTGCCACAGCATTCGGTCTTGTCGTAATGGCTATGATTTATGCCACAGGGCATATTTCGGGAACACATATCAACCCGGCTGTTACAATAGCACTGGTTGCAACGAAAAAAATGGGAGGTAAGGACGCAGTACCTTATATTATCTCACAGCTTGCAGGTGCAGTTGTTGCAGGTATGATGCTTCGGATAATATATCCAACAGCAGTTGAGGCGGTAAACCTGGGAACCACAGGTCTCGGAGCAGGTGTAAGTTTCGGTACAGGAGTTCTTGTTGAAGCCATCCTGACATTCTTGCTTGTGTTCACCATCTTTGGTGCTGCTGTTGATAGCAGGGCAGCGCCGGGATTTGCAGGATTTGCAATAGGTATGGTCGTTCTGTTTGACATACTTGTCGGAGGTCCGCTAACCGGTGCATCGATGAACCCGGCAAGGACATTTGGTCCGGCTCTTGCTTCAGGATACTGGGTAAACCATCTCGTATACTGGATTGGTCCAATAATTGGCGGTGTACTGGCAGGATTGGTGTATGAAGGTGTATTTGCAAAAGATAAGTCCGATGAATAAAACCTGAAAAACGTTGTTTTATGGATACGGCAATCGGCTGTATCCTTTTTTTTTGTAAAATTTCAGACCAAGGCACCCCAAATAAGACAATATTTTAAATCAGTGCAGCAACCATGTAAGTATATGGCAGTTATGATATGGTATCATATCCGGCATACCTGATTTGAGGTATCAATTATGGAATGCATTGAAGCTATTAAAGGGAGAAGGTCTATCCGTAAATTCAAGGATGATGCTATCGGGGAAGAAATTATCAATGAATTACTTGAAGCTGCCATGATGGCGCCGTCAGCAGGAAACCTCCAGGCGCGGGATTTTGTTATCGTCCTGAACGGGATGATAAAGCAAAAATTGAGGGAGGCGGCTCTTAACCAGTCATTTATTGAATATGCGCCTGTTGTTATTGTAGCAGTTGCGAATATCGGGCGTTCAGCCCGTGTTTACGGGCAGCGTGGTGAACTGTACGCCATACAGGATGCAACAGCCGCAGTGATGAACCTGCTCCTTGCCGCGCATTCAAAAGGGCTTGGTACGTGCTGGGTTGGCGCTTTTGAGGAATATATGGTCAGAGACCTTCTGGGATTTGCCTGATAAAACAAAACCTGTAGCTATAATTCCAATCGGTTACCCTGATGAAAAACCCGCAGCACCGCTGAGGATGGGACTTGATAAGGCAGTTCACAGGGAATCATGGTAATCATAACCCAGCCTGCTCAATCCAGTTAACATTTCCGGGCAGGAACTCTTCAGGGTTTTTTCCGTTTTTGACGGATTCGATTATCGAAACCACACATATTGCAACATCCTGCGGACTCTTGCCAGTAGTATTTATCTCAAATACATTACCACACATCTCCACGGATTCCACAAGTATGACATCAAGCGCCTCAGCATCCGCATTTTCCCTGGTTTTTCCTGTAGAGTAATTCCTCTTTCCAAGACGTTCCATTATCTCACGCGGCTCTGCCCGAAGCACTATTACAATATCGGCAGGCAGGAAATGTGAAAGATGACCTTCCATTATAATATCCACACCCGCAGGTATCAGGCTGGTTTCCTGTTTAACCTTATTTTCAAGTTTCCCTATATCAACAGCGTAAGAATCCCGCACATCATCTTTTCCAGTATGAAGCCCATCGCTGAAAACAAGTTCGTTAAGGTCAATAATGCGATACTGGATACTAAATTCAGGACTTTCCCTGATAGCAGTACAAACACTGGTTTTCCCGGTTCCGGGCGTACCAGTCAGGGCTGCAATCATAAAACTGAACCAATGGCGTCTATGACCTTGCGGTTCTGTTCTTTTGTTCCCACAGTTATCCGAATCAGTGACTCCCCTGCATCCCTGAATGACGTGCAGTCGCGCACGATTATGCCCTTCTTCAATAAGGACTCTGAAACATCGGCTGCTGTTGCGGGTGATACATCAATAAGTATAAAATTCGCTTCAGAGGGATATACCTTGCATAAAGGCGAAAGCCCGTCTGTTAACTGGATGCGTCCTTTTTCCACGGTTTCGAGGGTTTTCGTGAGGTGCCCAATGTCAGCAAGCGCAGCAATGCCTGCCTCGCATGACAGCACATCCATTGAAAACGGGGTCATTACTTTTGAATATTCCCTGCAAATCCATTCAGGTGCGATGGCGTACCCCATTCTCATTCCTGCAAGACCAAAAGCCTTTGAGAATGTCCGTCCTACAACAACGTTCCCGTACTCTTTTACAAGCCCACAAAGGCTGTTTTCCGAGAATTCAACATACGCCTCATCGATAAATACAATGGCATTAACCGATTCAATTATTTCCCTTGCCACCTTTTCATTCAATGTGTTTCCAGAGGGGTTGTTGGGTGAACACAGGAACACCATCTTTGTATTACCTGTTACGTTACCAAGAATTGCAGCGGCATTTATGCCAAAATTCCCATCCCTTTTTGCAAAAACAGGTGTTCCCCCGTTAGCAAGTGTTGCAATTTCATAATATGAAAACGTCGGAAGGGGAATGATTGTCTCTGAACCGGGTGATATGAAAAGCCTCATCATGGTGTCAAAAACCCCGTCCATACCGCTTCCTGAAACAACGATATTACTTGCAGGATATCCTGTATAACCTGATATCTCCTGCCTCAAACTAGCGGCATCTGACGGCGGATATAAATTGACCTTTCCTGCATTTACACGAATTGCAGCTACTGCCAAGGGAGAAGGACCAAGCGGGTTTTCGTTTGAGCCAAGTTTTATAATATTGCATGGGTCAAGCCCGTATTTTTTAGCGATTTCCTCGATGGACTTGCCTGGCACATATTCCTTAATCTGCCTTACCGTAGGTCGCACCAGGTTCTCAAATTTCATTTAATACAGACACCACCGTATCCAGTTGTTCTTTCGTGATAGTAAGCGGGGGAACAAACCGCAAAACAGACTCGGATGTGCAGTTAAGAAGAATTCCGCGCTCCCTTGTCTTATTGACAATCTCATCGCATTTTATTGATAACTCCATTCCTACCATCAGCCCCCTGCCTCTTATTTCCTTAACATAATCCCGATTCATGCCTGCCAGCTTATCCTTCAGGTAATTCCCAAGCTCATTCGACTTTTCAACAAGCTTTTCTTTTTTGATTACTTCAATGTTTGCAAGCGCTGCCGCACATGCAAGCGGTGTCCCGCCGAAGGTGGAAGCATGGTCGCCGCGCCCGAAGTTCGCTGCTACGTCCTCCCTTGCAAGCATGGCGCCCATAGGGAATCCGCCGCCCATGGCTTTGGCTGTTGTCATTATATCTGGCAGGATTCCTGAGTGCTCTTTTGCAAACCATTTTCCTGTCCTGCCAAAACCGGTCTGCACTTCATCAAGAATAAGTAACGTACCTGTCTCATCGCATATTTCACGGACTTCCTTCAGGTATTCATCAGATGGTACGAGCACACTTCTTATGGCTCCTGCGTCATTATACGGGACAAAAACCGAAGGTGACAGGGGTTCAAAGGGTTTGCGGTATTTTTCCTTGTGGGTTACGCTGAGGGCGCCGCGCGTCCTTCCGTGGAAAGCGTGCTCTGTTGCAATGAATTCCTTTTTACCTGAAGCTTTCCGTGCAAGTTTCAGTGCTCCTTCAACTGCTTCAGCTCCTGAATTGCAGAAAAATACACGGTTCATGCCGCTTAAGTTAACAAGCTGTTCTGCAAGAAGTGCCTGGGTTTCAAGATAATAAAGGTTGGAGACATGGATTAACTCCCCAGCCTGCCGTTTTATAGCCTCAACAACAGCAGGGTGGCAGTGTCCCACGTTATTTACGGCGATTCCTGCCACGCAGTCAATGTATTCTTTCCCGTTAACGTCAGTAACGACAGCGCCGCTTGCTTTTTTTATTGCTATGGGCTGGCGTGTGTATGTCTGGAAGATGTATTTGTCTGATTTTTCCACAATTTCATCGTAATTAAGAGCCATATTAGTTCCTCGTATTCAATAAAACCGAAATAGCAATGCGTCACCCTGTTTGTTCTTTATTCAGGCAATCCTTTTGATTTTATAAATATAAATAACTGCCTGAAAAAGACTACGGGTGGGCAATGAACCTGTTTTTTCCAAGCTCTGAAAGTATGAGTTCTTTTTTAGGTATGTCTTCCTCTTTACAGTTTTCCTCTTTCCATGCCTCAAATGAGCGGAAAATAAAAAACGGTCCTTCTTTTTCCATGGATGCTTTCAAGGAAGGGTCATCTGCCCTGTCAAAAAATGCTTTGTATCCTTTTAAGACCGACATTCTGATTGAGAAAGGTTTTACTGAATAATGAAGTTTGTCATTATGGGTTCTATCAACCGGAATGTTTAATAAACAGCAGTCTCCTGTAAATTGATATGCTTGATATAATTATTTTATTGGCGGCAGTACTGGCTGTAATTGCAGTATATTATTTTTTGAAAACCGTGAAGCACTTAATTGTGAATACCGTACTTGGTCTTATCATACTTGCCCTTAGCAAATTCGTGTTTGGTATGGGAATAAAAATTACAACAACTGTGATATTGATTTCTGCTATTGGCGGTGTGCCTGGTGCGCTTCTTGTAATACTGCTTCACTTAATGGGAGTGGCATTTTAATAAGTTCCATCCATACGAAAAATAATATTGTTAGAGGACATTACGGTAGCTTATGAAAATAGTCATTTCAATTGGCGGGTCGGTGCTGGCAAAGGAATTAAACCCTGGTAAGTTCAGGAATTATGCTTCTGCCTTCCGGGAAATAGCAAAAGACCATACGCTTTTTATTGTTACTGGCGGCGGAAAGGCTGCGCGTGAATATATAGGAGTTGCGAGGGAACTCGGCGCAGGCGAGGCTGTTAGTGATGACATCGGAATAGAAGTGACACGCCTGAACGCCAGGCTTCTGATAGCAGCTCTGGGAAGCGAGGCTTACCATGAACCACCGGAAACGTACAGGGCGGCGCTGGAAGCAGGGTTAACCGGCAAGATTGTTGTCATGGGCGGGGTTGTGCCCGGTCAGACGACTGATGCCGTATCTGCCGTACTTGCTGAATATATTGGTGCTGACCTTCTTATCAATGCAACAGCAACAGATGGCGTGTATACAAGTGACCCCAAAAAAGACACAAGTGCAAAGAAATTTGATTCCATGACTGCAAAACAGTTGATAGAGCTCGTGACAAGGACAGAAATGGTAGCAGGTGCAAACTCACCGGTAGACCTTCTTGCTTCCAAGATAATAGAACGAAGCAGTATCAAAACAATAGTCCTGAACGGTGAAAAACCGCAGGATATTGTTGATGCTGTAAGTGGAAAACACAACGGGACGGTTATTGAGTGATAATTTTTAATCCCTGCTTTTTCGTCATGGATTTTGTGGATTCAAATCGCAAACTTTTTAAATAAGATAAATCGTCTTTTGGATGGGAGATATGAAACCTTTTCAACTACTCGTAACTATAATTGCATCGCTGTTAATTATTACTTTCATTTTAACAATTTTGAATGACGACGTGCTTAAAAAGGAAACTGTATATGAACCCGCCTCTTCCCTTTCAATACGTGATGTTGATGTCAAGCCTGTTGAAGTAACCAGCGCGAAAATCAGGTTAAACGTCACGGCTTATATTAACCACGGCGGTGGGAAAACAAGAAATGCGTCAATGCTGATACGGGCTGTTAGCAGTGATACCGGTCTCCTTGAAACCCAGGTTTCTGCACAGATGCCGGAAATAAGCGCAACAGCCCAACTAACAAAGACAATCCCGGTTTCACAGGAACTGACAGTGGACAGGAACGGCGGATATGAACTGAAACTCCTTATTTTTGATAACGGGAGCATAAGGGACAGCGGTTCTGTTAACGTAAAAGGACTTGGTGCCTTGACCCCTATGTCAAAGCGCAGCGGGATTATCCTTAACAATATTGATTTTACTGTCAGTGGAACCAAAGCCGGGAATGTTGATGTGCGGTCTGATATATACCTTGAAAACAAGGGTTCGGAACCTTCTGAAAACCTTGAAATGATAATCAAGGCAAGAGAAGGTACATCAAATCTCCTTGCAGATAAAACAACATCAGGAACAGGGGTCATTGCATCCGAAACAACAGCAGTTAAAAGCGTGAAGTTAACGGTTCCTGATAGTTATAATTACCTTGTAGTGGTGGAACTCTGGCAGGGAAATGTCCTTGTGAATACATGGGAAAAACCTGTGCTTCTTGCTCCGACAAAAACCGTTCCTACAGGGAGTGTTGAGAAAAAGGTGAATATTGACGTTTCAAAGTTTGTACGTGAAGAAAGCGGGTCGTATCCGCCTGACAGACCATCAGAAGCAAGGGCGGAGTATGGAGAACCAAAGGCACCGGGATTCGGGTCATTGACTGCCATAATGGCAATTGCTGTTGTGTTGTTCGTTTTCAGGAGGAGGTTGTAAAATGGTAAACAGGGAGAAAATGGAAGAATGGTTTTATTTAGGGATATTCCTTATTGCAATGTTGTTTGCGTTCATAGCTGTGATAAAACTGTATTCTTCAATCGACAGTCTGATAGATATATGGTTTGAATATAAATACAAGCCGATTTTTAATGCGTTTTTCAGCATAACAGTGCTGGCAATATGCCTTTACTTTATAAGGGAAAAACTAATAAAATAAAAATTGTCTCATAACAACCCTTTCAATACGCCAAACCCTGTCTCCATTGCAGTCTTCAGGATTTCAAGGGGATTGGGGATGTTGAGGTAATCTACCATAATAGGTATTGCCACAAAAGTCCCGAGCATGCTGCCAAGGTTTGCAAGACCCGCGACAAGAATTATCCTGAACAGGTTGTTATGCATTAATTCAGACATAGTTTCGGATTTCATGATTGTCTTGAAATCCTGTGTCGTGGGCGGGCGGAAATGCGCTTCTACAAGCCCTGCAAGCCACCCGACAGCCAGGAATGGATGCAGGAACCCGAACCATGCAAGCCCGAAAGCCGTAAGCGCTGAAAGAGGATGACCGCGCGCAGCAAGGACGCCAATGCCAGAAAGAACACCCTGCGTGACAAAAAGGTATAACATTGCGGTAAGAAGCGTCGAAAGGGATACGCCGCCAGAAAAAACAAGAAGCACCAGAACCCCTAAAATCATTACAAGCGTTGCGATAATTACAGCATTAATCCAGCTAAAACCTTTTTTTGGTATGGTTGCAAGCTCATCGATTGGCGGGATTGTTTCAGGATTATCAAGGTATCTCTGGATTCCTTCCCTGTGTCCCGCGCCGACAACCGCAACAACTTTTCCGTCTTTTGAGATATCAACAAGGTTCCTTGCCATGAAAATGTCCCTCTCATCAAGCAGGACAGATGCCGCAGTAGGTGCCAGTTTCCTTAACTCAGAAACAAGCTGCGTAACAACATCTTCGTTAGTTACAGTATCAATATCAATTTCCTTTGTCCCGATTCCAACAGATGCACCCAGAAGTGAAGCAAAAAGTTTCAGTTTCTCGAAAAAAGACATCTTATTCCAGAAACGCCCCAGGGTTACCTGAATGTCCCTATCGATAAGTGCAATCCTCGCACCTGTCCGCTCTGCAATATCAATGGCAGCTATCATCTCAGAACCCGGTTTCACACCGGTATCAGCCCCTATTTTTTTCTGGACATAGCCAAGCAGCCAGTGTATCAGGAAATAATAGAATTTTCCGTCCTTTAGCATCTCCTTGAGATTAATTTCCTTTACTTCGTCTTCCCCTTTTAAAGCCTGGTACCTTCCCCTGCACAGCTCGACAGCTATAATATCCGGATGTTCCCTCTCGATTATTTCAGTTACTTCGGCTACACTCTTATCAGAGACATGTGCGGTTCCGATAAGAATGATTTTTCCGGCATCTGAAGATATAGCCGGGTTTATATAATTAAAATCATAACTGACCGCGTAAGTACCATTATTCATTTATTCACGTAATTGTAAAGCCCTTAAAATATCTGTTCTTGATACGATGCCTACCATTTTATCATTATCCGTATCTGTAACAATAATTCGCCCTATATTTTTTATGGTCATGGTTTTTAATGCAGTAACAACATCCTCATGTTCGTTGAGATTAATAAGCTCTTTCGTCATCACCTGTGAAACTTTTGTGGTGTGCCTGTCTTCTTTCGGGACATTCCTCACATCCGTAAAAGTAACAATGCCTGATAATTTGGAGCTATTCGCAACAGGATAGCCCATATGTTTGGATTTGAACATCAAATTTACAAGTTCTTCAACAGACATATCAGGCGTGACGGTTTGTACGTCTTTAGTCATTATGTCCCTGATTTTCAACCCCTCGAGTTTGATATTGATTTCCGTGGATTTATCCTCTTCAGATGCTCCTATGTAAATAAAGAACGCGATAAGAATAAGCCAGACGCCGCCTGTTGAAACCGTTAAAAACCCGAAAATGCCCATAAAGATGGCAAACATCTTACCCACTCCTGCGGCGGTATGGGTAGCGTTGATATAACTCATTTTGCCTGCCAGCACTGCTCTTAAAACGCGCCCGCCGTCCATAGGGAATGCTGGGATGAGATTAAAGATGGCGAGAATGATGTTGATATATCCAATCAGCCAGATAAGACGGAAGTAAGAAGAACCTGTATTCAATAAGTCGTGGATTACCAGGAGTGACGAGCCGATAAAAAGACTGACAGCAGGACCTGCCAGAGCCATTTTCAACTCGATTTTCGGGTTTCTTGGAATCTCTTCCATGGATGAAACCCCGCCAAACAGGAAAAGCGTTATACTCTGGATTTTAGAACCGTATCTCAATGCAACATAGGAATGACCCAGTTCATGCAGTAATACACAGGTAAAAAGCAGTACTGCTGATGCCATACCCAGCCCATACTTGAGTATTGTCGGCTCGACATCACTAAAACCGAAATTTAGGGGGTTATTTGCGAATATCAATGCAAAAACCGGAAGTATCAGCAGGAAAGTAATATGCAGCCGGATGGGAATCCCCATTATTTTTCCTATTTGGATTGAAGTTTTCATAAAGACCTCTTACAGGTTTATCACAGATATATTTAAGTAATTATGTTAATAATAGTTAAAATGTATAGGCTTTATGGAATATGTTGCGAAAAAGATATAAGAACGCATTTTTATTAGAACTAAGATAGTAAGTTAGTTTAAATTAGTGATATTGTTATATGACACATATTTTAATTCATAAAATCATCAGTAGGTAACAAATGGAACATAAAGAAAATGAATCAAACCATGATTTGCTTGGCGGTCTTGATATTACATCGACAGAGGATATTGAAGTTCCGAAAGTGTTAATCGAGCAGGTAATCGGGCAGGACCATGCAGTTGAGGTCGTCAGGAAAGCAGCAAACCAGAGACGGCATGTGATGATGCTCGGGACGCCGGGTACCGGCAAATCGATGCTGGCAAAAGCCATGGCAGAGCTTCTCCCGAAGGAAGAATTACAGGACGTGCTGATTTACCATAATCCCGAGGATTCGAACAATCCTAAGATACGCGTGGTTCCCGCAGGTAAAGGCAAGGAAATATCAGATGCCCATAAGCTCGAAGCCCAGAAAAGGACACAGGCAAGGAATATGTTTGTCATGCTTCTTGTCCTTGGAATTGTTGTATATTCATTTTATATAGGACAGGTATTTATGGGAATAATCGCGGCTGTACTGATTGCAATCATGATGCGCCAGTTCATGCCTAAAGAAACTATATTTATCCCGAAACTGCTTGTTTCAAATACAGGTAAGGAAATGGCACCGTACATGGATGCCACAGGTTCACATGCAGGTGCGCTTCTGGGTGATGTCAGGCATGACCCGTTCCAGTCAGGCGGGCTTGAGACGCCGTCCCATGACCGGGTGGAAAGCGGTGCAATCCACAAGGCGCACAAAGGCGTGCTGTTTATCGATGAAATAAATACCCTGAGGATTGAATCCCAGCAGAACCTCCTTACTGCATTGCAGGAGAAGGAGTTTGCGATAACAGGACAATCGGAACGTTCAAGCGGTGCAATGGTAAAAACAGACCCGGTACCGTGCGATTTTATCATGATAGCCGCAGGAAACCTTGATGCCCTCAAGGGTATGCATCCTGCCTTGCGTTCGCGTATTAAGGGATACGGTTACGAAGTTTTCATGAACGATACCATTGAGGATACTCCTGAAAACAGGCAGAAATTTGTCAGGTTCGTTGCGCAGGAAGTTGTAAGGGACAGTAAAATCCCTCATTTTGACAGGAGCGCGGTTGAGGAAATAATCCACGAAGCAAAACGCAGGGCTGGCAGGAAAGGACACCTGACCCTCAAGTTCAGGGACCTTGGCGGTCTTGTGCGTGTAGCAGGCGATATTGCACACGGAGAAGGCGCGCCGCTAACCACAGCCAGGCATGTCTTAAAAGCCAAGAATATTGCACGCTCTGTTGAACAGCAGGTTGCACACCAGTACCTTGACAGGCGAAAGGACTACAAGCTTTATGTAAGGGAAGGAGCATTGGTGGGAAGAGTAAACGGTCTTGCCGTAATGGGTGAGGATTCAGGCATCGTTCTTCCGATTATAGCAGAGGTGGCTCCCACGCAGTCCAAGTCAGAAGGTCACATCATTGCCACAGGCATGTTGAAAGATATTGCAAAGGAAGCTGTGCAGAATGTTTCGGCGCTTATTAAAAAGACTACAGGAAAGGATATTTCAGGCATGGATGTCCATATCCAGTTCGTCGGTACATACGAAGGCGTGGAAGGCGATTCTGCAAGCATATCCATAGCTACGGCAGTACTGTCTGCCATCCAGGGAATACCGGTTGACCAGACAGTGGCTATGACAGGGTCCCTTTCAGTCCGCGGTGACGTGCTGCCCATTGGCGGTGTCACGTACAAGATTGAAGCCGCGGCTCTTGCAGGTATAAAAAAGGTCATAATCCCCAGATCAAACCTGGGCGATGTGCTGATTGAGGATGAATACAAGGACAAGATTGAAATTATACCTGTAACGAAAATCGAGGAGGTTCTGGAGCACAGCCTCGTGGGAATAGAAAAAGCAGGTTTTATTGCACGGCTTAAGCAGCTTGCAGCAAAGACTACTAAAATCAATATAGCTTTGCCTGACACGGTTCCTGCTCCGGCGATTCCGTAGGGATATTATGGATTTCTACGATACCAGGGTAATTAAGAGTGTCAGCACAGCTATTATTCTTGATAACGGGGAAATCCGGGAAGTTTCGAATAATTTTTCAAGCGGGGCTGCGGTCAGGGTTTTAAGCGGAGGGACATGGGGTTTCGTGTCACTGGATAATCCAGACGATACAGAATCTGCAATACGTTCTGCAAAGAGGCTTGCTGAAGCCGCACAGAATAAAAGTCCGAGAAATCCTGTAAGTCTTGCACCTATTGATAAACCAAAATTGCGGAATCTTCCCAAAGTCCGGGAAAAACCGGAGGATATTCCTGTTGAGGATAAGGTTAACTTGCTTTTTGAGATTGAGAAAAATACCCGTATCGACGGGATTAAAAGCACGAGTGTTGTTTATTCGGAGTCCGAAGCAACTATAAGTTATTCAAACTCTGAAGGGCTGGATTGTGAGTACAGCGTAACCCGTGTGGGATTTGCAGTTAGTGCGGTTGCACAGTCAGAAGGCTCATACCAGATTGGAAGGGAGAGCAGGTTTGGTGTAATGGGTTATGAGATATTCAAGAAACACGATGCTTTCGAACTTGCACGCAAGGCTGCCAAAACCGCTGTTGATTTGCTTTCAGCGTCCGCCCCGAAAGCAGGAACGTATCCAGTGATCCTTGACCAGGAACTTGCTGGTGTTTTTATCCATGAGGCTGTCGGTCATGCAGTGGAAGCAGACCATGTTATTGAAGGGAATTCTATTCTTTCAGGAAGGATTGGTGAACAGATAGCTTCTCCTCTCATTAATGTTTATGATGACCCATCGTACCACGGCTATGGTTATTACCCGTTTGATGCAGAAGGTGCCGAATCCGCGAAGACTGCGCTAATTGAAAACGGGGTGTTGAAGTCATTTTTACATTCAAGGGAAACTGCTGCCA
The DNA here is from genome assembly GCA_002839545.1 of Candidatus Methanoperedentaceae archaeon HGW-Methanoperedenaceae-1. GTDB lineage: Archaea > Halobacteriota > Methanosarcinia > Methanosarcinales > Methanoperedenaceae > Methanoperedens_A. The sequence continues at coordinate 6,161 of PGYG01000029.1, read as the reverse complement.
TCCTTGGCGGCAAGAGCCGCAATTCCCGTGCGCAAGGATATTCACGTCCTGTTATCAGGATGAGCAATACGTTCATAGGCAACGGCGAAATGAAGTTTGATGAGATGCTCTCGGAATTGAAAGATGGGATATACCTCAAAGGGTCGCGTGGCGGTCAGGTGAATCCTGGTGAGGGTGTGTTCCAGTTTAATGCAGAGCGCGGGTTCATTGTTAAAAACGGTGAGATTACAACGCCATTACGGGATGTTTCCCTGTCAGGGAATACGCTTGAGATACTGAATAATGTGAAAGCTGTCGGGAATGACCTTGAGATGAATTCTGGACGGTGCGGGAAGGCAGGGCAGGCAGTGCCTGTGAGTGACGGGTCGCCGCATGTGCTTGTGGGCAGGGCTGTTGTTGGCGGGAGCGGGTGAAGAAAGGGCAGATGAATGAGCTGCTGACGGGGAGGAAAAAGATGAAAGCGAATGTATGAAAAAAACTTAAATACGTGATTTCACATATATAAGAATATGACAAATATAACACTTTCAATACCGAATGAAGTACATTTTAAAATGAAAATGCATAAGGAAATAAGATGGAGCGAGGTCGTAAGAAGAGCTATTATTGAGTTTATGGGAAAGCTTGAGGAAAAGGGTTCTGAGATGACGACTAAGGAATTACTCGAAGAGCTTGGTGATGATTTTAAAAAAAACCTGAGTGAGCTGAGTTTTGAGAAAGCTGAAAAAGAGTACAAAAAGATGAGGGAAGCAGAGTGGAAAAGACTCTCTTCGATACAAACAGGTTGATTGACGCATACAGGGGCGGGGAATCGCTTGATGGCTATACGACTATACTGAACCTCATAGAGTTTCCAAAAGCGATTGAGTTCAATCTTCGAGTTCTGTTTCCATCCAAATCCGATTATCATCTTGCTTTACAAATTTCGACTGAACTGTTAAAGATTGGAAAACCAATACCTGCTGTGGATTCTGTCATCGCAGCGGTTGTTTTGAACAATAAATTAAAACTGGTGACCAAAGACAAACATTTTCTTCTGGTTAAAAATGTCATAAGAGATTTCATGGTTGATGTGGTATGATGACAAATGCTACATATGGAACAAAACTGATACAAGAAATGGATGATGCAGTTGAAATAGTGAATTGGATGCGTGGAAAGAAGTTAAGTGGATAAAAATAACTGTTCTCACTTGGTATTCAGAACCAATCTTAGATTTTATAATTTCGTATCTAACATCACTCAAACAACCTGTCCAGCAACCACTCAGGTTTGAACTTGACAAGGTCCTTATAACTCTGTCCTGTCCCCAAAAACAATATTGGCTTCCCAGTCGTATATGCTATTGAAATAGCAGCCCCGCCCTTTGAATCAGCGTCCTGTTTTGTAAGGATACACCCGTTAAAAGGAACCGCCTCATTGAACATATTTGCACGCTCCACTGCATCATTCCCTGCTATTGCTTCATCCACAAAAATAATAAGGTCAGGATTATTCACCCTGACAACTTTCCTCAACTGGTCCATCAGGTTAATATTCGTATGCAGCCTTCCCGCAGTATCGGCAAGGACAATGTCGATATGCCTTGCCTTCGCATGCTGGATTGCATCATATATGACAGCAGCCGGGTCGGCATCATCCTGGTGTTTAATTAACCTGAGCCCAAGAGCCTGCGCATGCCTGTCAATCTGCTCCACAGCACCTGCGCGGAAAGTATCCCCTGCCGCCAGTACAACCGAATATCCCTGCTCCCTGAACCGTTCACCCATCTTGGCGACAGTGGTGGTTTTACCTGTCCCGTTAACCCCGACAAAAACGATAATTACAGGTTTATCGGATTGTTTAATAAACGTATCAAAATCAAACGACTCAACAGAAATGACCTTTGAAATCGCACCACGGAGTGCGGATTCCACAATTGCCGCGGTACTTGAACCGATTTTCCTCCGGGAACCAGCAAGCTCTTCCTTTACTGACCCCACGATTTTCTCAGCAACAGGAAGTGCCACATCACTTTCAAGAAGTGCCATTTCAAGATCCCACAATTGCGCTTGCAGGCTATTTTCATCTATAATAAATTCCCTTTCAACAACAGCGGCTTTTATTTTATCAAATACCCCTGCTTTAACTCCTGCTTGCGTCTTTGGAGGAGTTTTTCCTTCAAGGACTTTTTCAGTTTTAACAGAAGCTTCGGTTTTAAGAGTTTTCTCTTTTACCTCTATTGTGCCGCTGAGACTGTTTTTAAAACTGCCAAGTTTTTCCTTAAGTTTCTCAAACATGTTTTATTCGGCATGCATGGGCTGCTGCCTGGGTTGACTGGATTGCTGGGCCTGGTAAAGCTGTGCCTGCTGCTGCATAATTTTCTGGATATTCTGTAACTCTTGTCCCATTTTCGTAAGAGTCTCGTTTAATTTGTCGTGGTACTTTGTAAGTTCTTCTTTCCGTTTATCAAGAAGACCTTTTGCATCGTCCACACTCTTCTCGACACTTACGCCTGCCCCTATCCCGACCACGATTTTATCCGGGCTTGTAAGGGTTGCATTCACAAAAGAGCCAAAACCTATAGGAACCAGTGTTTCTTTCCCTGCAGTTTCATCTTTTAGGGCAGTAACTGTTGTTAATGCAGTCTCTACATCCCGTATTGTAATTTGCAGCATGTTAGCCTGCTGGGATATTGCCTCTGCCTGTGACTGCAACTGCTGGTACCTGCCAGACAATTCCTGAAGCTGCTGCTGCGTTAGTAATTGTACCTGTTTGCCTGCTTTTCCAGACATTATACTGCCTCATCGATAGAATCTATTTTTATCCGGCTGCGCTTGCACCTGTGTTCGCTTCCGATTAATGATAAGATTTTATCTGTTGCGGCATTTTCTGTAGGGCTTGTAATCTTACGTGTGAATTGTTCCCATTTCTGTCCGGCTTTGAATGTTCCTTTAACTGTAAAATCCATAATATCACCTTGAGTTTTGTGCTATACTCGTTTAGATTATATATAAGAGGCGGTTAGATGGCAGGCTCAAACAAAAAAGTATCGTTCATTTTGCAAATCAATACAAAGCATATTACCCGGATAACAATTATTTAAGTGAAAGCGGTTAAATAATAAGAGTCTAATGTTAGCACATTATTTTCATACTGGAGGAATTTATTGCAATCAGTCGTTAATTTAGGTATTGTAGGTCATGTTGACCATGGTAAAACCACACTTGTCAGGGCACTTTCCGGAGTCTGGACCGATAAGCACAGTGAGGAAGTGAAAAGAGGTATATCAATCAGGCTGGGTTATGCAGATATAATACTCAGGAAATGCCCGGACTGCCCTGAACCTGAAGCATACACAACATCAGAGAAATGCGATAAATGCGGAACAACATCCGAAGTTCTGCGCCCGATTTCTTTTGTTGATGCACCGGGTCATGAAACCCTGATGGCAACAATGTTATCAGGAGGAGCGTTGATGGATGGCGCCCTTCTTGTCATTGCAGCAAACGAACACTGCCCGCAGCCGCAGACAAAAGAGCATCTGATGGCACTGAATATTATCGGGATTGAAAACATCATTATTATCCAGAATAAGATAGACCTTGTTTCACGGGAGAAGGTGCTTGAGAATTATAAACAGATAAAGGAGTTCGTGAAAGGTACTGTTGCAGAAAACGCACCTATAATTCCTATATCTGCCCAGCAGAACGCAAACATTGACCTTGTTATCGAGGCGATTGAGAAATACATTCCAACGCCAGAGCATGACCTTGAGAGACCTCCGCTTATGCATGTCGCGCGTTCATTTGATATTAACAAACCCGGAACAACTCCGGGAAAACTTGTTGGCGGTGTCGTAGGCGGTTCATTAAGTTTTGGCAGCCTCAGTGTCGGTGATGAGATAGAAATGCGCCCTGGCAGGAAAGTGGAAGCAGGCGGGGCAGTAAAATGGCATCCTATTAATACCAGGATCACACAAATATTTGCAGGCGGGAAAGAGATGGATAAAGCCATACCAGGCGGTCTTATCGGTGTGGGAACCATGCTTGACCCATCGATTACTAAAAGTGATTCCCTTGTAGGACAGGTAATCGGATATCCTGATTCCATGCCGCCGACACTCGACGGTTTCGTAATGGAAACAAGACTTCTTGAGCGTGTTGTTGGAGTCAGTAAAGAGGCTGAAGTTGACCCGATACATACCAGTGAACCTTTGATGCTGAACGTAGGAACAGCGACAACGATAGGTGTTGTAACAAGTGCCAGGAAAGACGATGCTGAAGTCAAGCTAAAAAGACCGGTTTGTGCAGATAAAGGATCACATATTGCAATAAGCAGGCGTATGGGTGCGCGCTGGAGACTTATCGGTTCGGGAACACTGACAGAATTCAAATGAGCAGGAAAGTGATAATCGATACCAACGGCATGATGATTCCGGGGCAGTTCGGTGTGGATATTTTTTCAGAACTGGAACGGCTCGGTTTTGGTCCGTACCTTATTACAAGGTCTTCTGTCCGGGAACTTGAGAAAATACATGAAAAAGGAAAGGGCAGGGACAAGAATGCAGCAAAAATTGCCCTCTCGTTGCTTGAGCGGTGTACGATTATAGAAAAAAACGGTTATGCAGACGATATAATTATGGATATTGCGGTTGATACGGATGCGGCGGTTCTTACTAACGATATCGAATTAAAGAAAAGATTATGTAGTAAGGGAGTCACTAATGTGTATCTTCGGGAAAAAACTCGGTTAAGTATTTAGTATCTTTTATTAAGAGGATTTAGATGTATAAGAAAATGAGATTGGCAGATACGGTTAGAATTGCACCTGAATTACTTGGTGACCCTGTTGAAGCAGCAGTTAACCATGCTCTGCGGGATAAACTGGAAGGACTTGTAGATAAGAGGATTGGTGCAGTTGTAGCAATACTGGACGTTGCTGAAGTCGGTGAAGGTCATATACTGGCAGGAGACGGGGGAGTTTATTATGATGCTACTTTTGATGCTCTAACCTTCATTCCTGATATGCAGGAAATCATGGAAGCAAACGTGGTTGAGGTTGTTGAATTCGGGGTTTTTATCGGTATAGGTCCGCTGGACGGTCTGGTTCATGTAAGCCAGCTTACTGATGAGTATGTAAGCTATGATGAGAAGAATTCCCGTCTTATTACAAAAGAGTCAGGCAAATCCATAACAGTGGGTGACCATGTCAGGGCAAGGATAATAGCCGTAAGTCTTAACGAGCGTGAGCCAAGGGACAGCAAAATCGGGTTAACCATGAGACAGCATGCCCTTGGCAAGCTGGAGTGGATTGAAGAAGCCCGCCTTTCCCTGGAAAAAGATAAAGGAAAAGTTAAGGATAAAGCAACAGGTAAGAAGAAGGAAAAGAAACCTGCCGAGTCTGGTGAGTCAGCATAAATAAAAGGTGAATATTATGGCAGAAAATGTATGCAAGGAATGTCACAGGCTAATCAGCGGTCAGGTATGTGAGATATGCGGTTCATCTGCGCTGACTACTGATTGGAGCGGTTATGTTGTAATAATAGACCCGGAAAAGTCCCAGATAGCAAAAAAACTTGCAGTTAAGTTACCAGGGAAGTACGCATTGAAGGTGCGGTAGATTGAAAAGATACTGTCTGCCGGATGAACTGAGGGGGGAATTAAGGAAACCTTACGGCGAACTTTATTCCGGAAACGGGATTGATGTTACCAGGCAAATAATCAATGCGCTGGATGCTCCTGCTAAAATTATAGCTGTGGGGGATATTGTAACATTCAACCTGCTAAGTGCAGGGGTGATTCCTGATATATCGTTTGTTGATGGCAGGACAAAACGCAGCCCTGCTTCTGATACGATAATGAAGGGTACGAAACATCCAAGGTTTAAAACGGTCACTGTAAATAACCCGGCAGGACTTATAACCGTGGAACTCCTTGAAGAGATTTCAAAGTCTATGGAATCTGATATGCCGGTAAGGATATTTGTTGATGGTGAAGAGGACCTTGCAGCGTTACCTGCGATTACCATGTCACCTGTTTCGTCAGTAATTATATATGGTTTGCCGGACGAAGGGGCGGTACTTGTAAGAGTCACCGAAGAAAAAAAGAAAGAAATACAATCATTGCTTGATAAGATGAAATGCATGGAGGAAAAATAATGGAAATTAATATTATTAGTGA
>PGYG01000028.1 GCA_002839545.1 Candidatus Methanoperedentaceae archaeon HGW-Methanoperedenaceae-1 | reverse complement strand
ATCTAATATAATCCGCCAAAAAATATATATACTATGTAACTTCTTCATGGTTAATGGTGGAAAATTATGGATTTTGTTGAAAAAGCAAAAGGGTTCCTTATGGAACCGTCTAAAACATTTGACTCGTCGAAAGAAGACACACTTGAAGAGGCAATAAAATACTACGCAGTTATTGTTGCGGTGTACTCGTTGCTTTCAACAGTTGTATTCGCAATTGCCATGACCGGCTCGTTCGGTTCCATGATGGGAATGGGACAGCTCGGAACAATGATGGGTGTTGGCGCAGGAATAGGAGGCGCAGTAGTACTCTTCGTAATAATGGTGGTTTTCGGGCTTATCGGGGTGTTCATAAGCGGTGCAATAGTCCACATCGGTGTTTTAATTGTGGGCGGGAAAAAAGGAATTACCCAGACAATTAAAGCTGTTATGTACGGTTCTACACCAGGATTGTTGCTCGGCTGGATACCGCTAATAGGCGGACTTGCGGGAATCTGGTCACTGGTTCTTGAAGTACTTGGAGTACGCCAGCTTCAGGAAGTCACAACCGGCAGGGCAATAATAGCGGTAATTATCCCGTTAGTAATAATGGTCATATTGGTAATTATATTTGCAGCAGTTATCGCAGCATTTGTATTCGGAATGAGTGGCAGAGGTTACTAAACCCCACTCATTCATCTTTTTTCCAACACTGTGTAAAATTGTGGGAAAATGTAAACAATGGAGAGGAGTATATAAGGTAAATATATTTTAGACTGTACACGATTTTATATCGTCATCTTTAAATAGGATGGTATTATAGAGAGAATATGATGGGCAGGTACCCACTTTTAAATACACTTACTCCCTCCCTAACCTGTCCATCATTTTTCTTAATACGATAAATATGACTTTGCTGTGGGTGTTTTCCAGTAATTTTTCCAGATGAAATGCAGGCATCTAATAAAATCATAATTTAATAATTAAATTCTTTGTTTAAATTCCTGCGCCCGAGTATCCCGCGACTATGGAAAACAAGACAGATGGTATTGGTTTATGTTCCTTACTAATTATCATTAACAGGTTGTTGGTTCGTTTATTCCAATAGAAATGAAGGGGTTAAATATTAGACAAGTACATATCCGTACATATCCGTACAATTAAAAATAAACCGTATTTTAATCCCCTGTATTATAAGAACGGAATTCAAACTCCTTGTTTTTAACCATCCCAAGCACTTCACGCGATTCTTTTTCAGGAAGTGCAAGCAGCAATCCCCCGATATGCTTACATAACTTTTTTTCCCTGAGAGTCCGCCTCCAGTCAGGACAGTCATGGATTATGAGTTTTTTTGCTGTGTCGATGTAAATAGAATACCCGCGCACATCAGCAAGCACGATGCCGCCGCCGGATTTTAAAATTTCAATATCCTTTACCTGTTTTGCTTTTTCAAAACGGGCGTTGTCCATACATTCAAGAAGCAGTGACTCCACAGCCTCCGCACCTGAAAAGTCATCAAGCGTTAAAACCCTTGTATCTTTTCTTAAAATAGCCCTGCCAGCTTCCATCCTGCCTGCCGCAGCAGCCCGTCCTTCAGTTCCCAGCCCGAGCATGCCAATAAGTTCCATGCAGTTTTCAGGTGCAAAGCCATGATAGTGGTTATTAAAATACCCGAAAACTTCAGCCTTTCCACTAATTTCCCTTATCCTCTTCTCCCATGAGGTAAGTTCCTTTTTTGTGTAGCTGTAATCGTACAACACTTTCCTTCCGCGCCCGTGCCACCTGATATAAGCAAAACCTGCTGTTATTGAAATATCAACAGGAAAAAGCGGACTGTCAACTATCACAGGGGCAGCACCAGACATTTCCAGGATTTTCCGCGCTTCTATTGCATGGTTAACCCAGCTATTGTTCCTGGATTCAAGCGCGAACCTGTACTTTTTGGGTAAAATCCCGAGGAATTCCCCCAGCAATTCCGCATCGAATTCCAATCCAGGAGGAAGCTGAATGAGGATACATGCAAGTTTCCCTGCATCATGCAGGGGTTCCAGGTGGGTGCAGAATTTCCTGACATCGTGTTCCACACCCCTTTCAATGCTGAGTTGTTTTTCATGCGTTATCAGGCGGTTAAGTTTCACAGAAAAACTGAACTCATCAGGTGTATGGTTCACCCACCCATCAACCATGTCTTCTGACGGAAAACTGTAAAATGTCGAGGTTATCTCAGTTGTGTTAAAGACCTGCGAGTATTCCTCAAGTTTTAGCGTATCATCATTCTTGTAAAACAGTTTTTCCCAGTCACGGTAATCCCATCCTGAACACCCAAGCCGTATGTCTTTCATCAGTTCGTTTCCCCTTGTATCATATCCGGCTTTACATATATTGATTTTCGAAACCTTGATGTACTTATCGTACTTTAGTAGTTCCAAATGGCTAAGTCGTCACAAAAAGTCTGGGAAGACTTCTATGATATTTATTACAGGGAAAAGATTTCAGAACTCGCCAAGGATTACCCTGAAAAACGCAGTCTTAATGTGCGGTACACCGACATCGAACTGCATGATATCGAGGTAGCAAGGGAGTTACTGGAACGTCCGGATTCAGTGCTTGAACATGCAAAACAGGCTCTAATCGACAGCAACCCGTTCCAGGATGTAAACGTAAGTGAACTCCATGTCAGGATAATCAAGCTTCCAGAAAAGATACAAATCAGGGAACTGCGAAGCGCCAATATTAACAGGTTCATTGCAATAGCTGGTCTTATCAGGAAAGCAACTGAAGTCAGACCAAAGATTGTAAATGCGGCTTTTAAGTGCCAGAGATGCGACCATGTAACATTCATGCCGCAGGCAGAAGGTAAATTCGTTGAGCCTTTTGAATGTGAAAACGATATTTGCGGAAGGAAAGGAGCATTTAAAATTTTACATGAAGAATCCGTGTTCATAGATGCGCAGAAACTCAGGGTACAGGAATCGCCTGATGACCTGCGGGGCGGGGAACAGCCGCAGACACTGGATGTAGACGTGGATGACGACCTTGCAGGCGTGGTTTCGCCGGGTGACCGCGTGGTGATTTCAGGGACGCTGCGCTCATACCAGAGAAGCAACCAGCAGGGCAAAAGCACGTTTTTTGACCTTGTGCTTGACGGTATGGCAATCGAGATAGAGGATAAGGAATTCAAGGATATAGCGTTATCAAAAGAGGATATAGAAGAAATCCTGAAAATGGGGAAAGACCCGGAAATATACAACAAGGTTATCCGTTCCATTGCCCCGTCAATTTACGGTTACGAAGAAGTAAAGGAGGCAATGGCACTCCAGCTTTTCTCGGGCATCGCAAAACACCTGCCTGACGGCTCGCGTATTCGCGGCGATTTCCATATATTGCTTGTGGGTGACCCTGGCGTTGCAAAGTCCCAGCTTGTGCGCTACTGTATAAAGCTTGCACCGCGCGGCGTTTATACAAGCGGTAAAAGCTCAACATCAGCAGGTCTAACAGCCACTGCTGTAAAGGATGAGTTCGGGGATGGCAGGTGGACACTGGAAGCAGGAGCGCTCGTGCTTGCTGATATGGGTATTGCAGGCGTGGACGAACTTGACAAGATGGATAAGGAAGACCAGAGCTCACTGCACGAAGCCATGGAACAGCAGACAATAAGTATCGCAAAGGCTGGTATCATGGCAACACTGAAATCGCGGTGTGCGCTTCTGGGTGCGGCAAATCCCAAGTACGGGAGGTTTGACAGGTTTGAGCCGATAGCAAAGCAGATTAACATGCCGCCAGCACTCCTTTCTCGTTTTGACCTTATTTTCATCCTGACTGACATACCTTCTGTAAAACAGGATACTGCAATCGCAGAGCATATCATGAAAGCCCATTATGCCGGGGAACTTGCGGTAAAAATGCAAAATACGATTAATTCGGGTATAACACAGGACGAAATCACGCAGGCTATGGAGGTAATCCAGCCTGTTATAGAAGCAGAGATGTTAAGGAAATACATCGCTTACACTAAAAGGAACATATTTCCTATCATGCAGGACGATGCAAGGCGGGAATTGATTAATTTCTATCTTGGTTTGCGAAAACAGGGCGAGACCCCGGATGCGCCAGTACCTGTGACAGCCCGCCAGCTCGAAGCCCTTGTACGTCTTGCAGAAGCCAGTGCCCGCGTCCGTTTAAGCAGTGTCATTACACCTGAAGACACTAAACGGATTGTCAGGATTGTAATGGCAAGCCTCCAGCAGGTCATGACAGACCCTGAAACAGGCAAGCTCGATTCCGATATGATCAATACAGGCATGGGAAAGAGCCAGCGTGACAAGGTAAGAGTTGTAAGGGATATTATCAAGCAGGTCCAGGAAGACCATAAAGGCGGCGCGCCTAAAGAAGAGATTATCTCAAGGGCAGAAGAATCAGGTATAAAGAAAGACTCTGTTGAGGATATGATACAGCAATTAAAGAGAAGCGGTGAAATTTACGAGACAAGCAATGAAAAGTTCAGGGTTGTCTGATATGTACATGAAAATATATGAAACAGACGCGAACGTGATGGTAGCTGTATGTGATAAGACCATAGTCGGGAAGACGTTCCGTGAAGGTGAGCTTGTCCTTAAACTCGATGAATGTTTCTATAAAGGAAACGAGGCTTCGGATGAAGAGGTAAAACATGCCATTTCCTGTGCAACTGTTGCTAACATTGCGGGCGAAAAAGCTATTGCCTGTGCAGTTGATTGCGGGGCTATTGACCCAGGCACGATTATTTATATCGGCGGTGTCCCCCATGCCCAGATGGTGCAATTATGACAGAAATTACAGGAATATTAGAGAGCGGGAAGTTAATCGAACTTGTTATTGAAAAACATAACAATTTTCTTGGTACATTTAACAGCGAGTTTTCAGAACTGTATGGCAAACTGAACTCACTGAAGCAGGAATCTGGCACTTCAAGGCAGGAGATGGATAAAACCGAAACGAGGATATTAGTGCTTAATGAGAAATACCACCTGCTTTTCCACCAGGCAAAAAAACAGAGGGAGGAACTTTTCAGTTCTGTTGTTGATAACATGCGGGCAAAGGGCGCATCCGGTATCCATGAAATAAAACGAAAGGGAGAACGGATAGATGTGCTGGAAACAAAACTCCAGACTACAAAAAACATCGAGGATGAAGATAAAATCATTGCTGAGCTTACCGGGTTTCTTGGTGACATCGGGCAAGCAGCAGCATCTGCCGGAATTAATGCAGCTTTTGGCGGAGTCGTGGATATACTGAATGAAGCAAACGCATCACACAAGGAAATGCTGGCAATAAGCGGCATGCCTGACAAGTACGCAGGGATTGTCAGTGAGCTTGATAAACAAATCGGTGAACTGGAAGGGCGGTATAACTGGCTGAAAAACAGGATTGAAAGCCATAGCAAGGCTCTTGCCCACTGGGAAACGCAAAAGGGCGGGATTTAATTGACAGAGCAAGAGACTATCATGGAAAATACACATGCCGAACCGCAGAAAACCCCGGTATATGACGGCTCGGATGAAATAACAATAAAAGTGCCGAAACTCCCTGAGCGGGAACTTAAAGAGAAAACAAACCAGCTCAGGCAGAGGCTTGATAAGAACGAGAGGGAACTGAAAAACATTTTCAGGGAAATATCGCTTCATAACGAAGGCGGGCAGGACCTGAAAGCAAAGCGTGACGGGATTAACGGCAGGGTAAGGGAACTCTCGAAAAAAGCCTCGGAATTGCGAATTAAACGTGATGAAGCAAATAAACAAATTGCCGGATTAAAATCACTGAGGGATGAGTTCAGGAAGACAAGCCAGGACGCGGGTGAGAAAATCGGCGCGCTTAAGAAAACACGGGATGAACTGAACAAGACCGCGCGCGGCAGGGTGGAAACACTTGATAAAGCCTATTCTGAAGAACTGGATAAGTTCGTAAATGCCGATATTCCGCTTGAGTATGAGATTGACCTTTTTAACCGTTTAATTGAACTCGGGCAGAGACTTGAGGCTACAAAGAAAGCCAATGAGATTCATGTCGAGATGTCACAGGAGTACACGAAGAGTAAAGTGGTTTATTCTGATATGGATTCTGTGTATGAACAGATACGGGCTTTTTCTGATGAGTCGCAAAAATACCATGAAGGGATGATTGCGCTTTATAATGAGATGGATACCCTGCGGAAGGAAGCTGATGCGTACCATGCCCAGTTATCTGAAAAATATAAATGTATATCCCCGCTCAGGGGCAGGATTGACGGCTTGAAATCTGACAGCCTGCGGATTAAGGAGGAGCTTGATGCTTATCTTGAGCAGGGTAAGGAGATACAGCTTGCAAAGGATGAGCGCAAGAATGAGGAGAAAAGGGTTGAGGCTAAGGATAAGTTCAAGAAAACAGGACGCTTGAGCCTTGATGAACTGAGGATTCTTGTGGAGAACGAGGACATCAAGCTTTAGAAGTTATCCCCCGCAAGCGTTTATGTATTAAGGTGGTTTACGAGTTCAGATTTGCCTGCCCATGTAAAAAACCGCTTTAGCTTGGTTTTGAAGAGGTCTACTGTTTCGACTAAACCTTCGCCGCGCTTATTCATAAGGAACATATTCACATCGTTTTTATCCCACTTTTCGAGTGACTTGACCTTGTTGATGTTCTTTAAAAATTTACTATAATCAGTTTGGACTTTCTCTGCCGTGCCGTTGACTTTGAGGTCCTTGAGGAATTCATCTATTATACTAACCATATTACTTAATATGTAACTAATATGCAATAAAGCCATGATAGAGGAAAATTGACATGTTTCATAATTGAAGGGGTGGTGTTGATGTTGTCTATAAAGGTGATAAAGCGGGCGCATAAGCCTTTATTTTGTGAAGATTCTTGTTGAGAACGAGGATCTTGAGGTTTAGATACAATAATATTAGTTATTTTAAAAAATTATTTATCAATTTTCCCAATTTTCTCAATTCGTCAGGATTATTTATTTGACATTCCCAAATTACAATATATTCCCAACCAATATCTTCAATTTCTTTTTGGTTTTCATTATCTCTTTGTATATTTCGTTCCAATTTTGGAAGCCAATAATCCAATCTTGATTTTGGTTTATGAACGTAACTACAATCTCTAATATTATGCTGATGCCAAAAACATCCATGCACAAATATCACTTTTCTTCTGCCCGGAAATACAATATCAGGTTTACCCGGTAATTTTTTCCAATGTAATCTAAATCGATAACCCATTTCAAATATTAACTTCCTTACCTTAATTTCAGGCTTCGTATCTTTACTTTTGATACGTTGCATGTTTTTGCTCCTTTGTTCTGAGCTAATTTTATCCATATCTAATTTAAAAAAAATAGGATCTCCCCAACATTGAGTGGGTAAATTATTAAGTTTCTCTTCAACATCGTATGGGTAACTTCAACTTTCCTATCAGATACACACCTGCACCCAAACTCCCCCTCAAGACCACTTTCCCGTGGCTTTTCCATCAATCTAAGAGCTTTTTCTATATACAATCCCTGCGCCGATGCCTCATTGACTCCTTGGGATGAAATAATATACTATCAGTATCTAAGTAATACTGATGCTCCGTTTACATATTGACAATAGAGGAATAAAATATGACACAATGCCCCCTATGCGAAACAGAAATGAGGACAGAACGTAAGGAGATAGAAAAAGGCGTATGGGCTGCTGTTGAGGTCTGTCCCCGGTGCAAAGATGAATGGATAGACGAAAAAGAACACGACAGGCTTGTCGACCAGTTCAAGCGCAAAACCTTCAACCTTGGAGGCAGTATCGCAGTCAGGATACCAAAAGAAATAGCCGATGCCCTTTCAATACAAGAAGGAACCGAAGTAAACTTCTCAGTACAAGATAAAAAGATAATAATATCCAGGGCAACCGCATAAGTTCCCTCGTACTACATTTTACAGGCAACATTACAAGTGGAATTTGCGCCTGAAATTATCCACAAGACCACTTTCCAATGAAACGCAAGTTTCCCATGCCAATAATATGGGTTCTAAAACCAAAGGTTTCTTGACGGCACAAAAATAAAAAATCGGCGAAATATCTTAATATTTGAAACCCTATCTATCTGACAGGAATTAACAGACATGGAAAAATTACATCTACCAATAATAGTTGAAATAGATGAAGATGGGTATTACATAGTAAGTTGCCCCCTGTTCAAAGGATGCCATTCTTACGGTGAAACTATAGACGAAGCCCTGGAAAACATAAAAGAAGTCATAGAGATGTGCCTTGAAGAAACGAAGGTCGAAGAGCTAAATAAGTTCGTAGGATTCAGGGAACTGGAAGTTGCTCAGAATGCCTAAACTTCCTGTATTCAAAGGCAAAGAACTTATAAAATTTTTAGAATACTTGGGCTTTCAAGTTACAAGGACTAAAGGCTCTCATTGGCGGTTGAAATCAGAAGACGAAAGAGCTACAAGTGTTCCCGTACATGGAAATAAGGATATTCCCAAAGGACTTCTGCGCAAGATAATACGAGAAGATTTAGAAATGGGTTTAGAGGAATTTACTGAACTATATTCAAAATACATGGGAAATAAATACTAACTTTTTTTTAAAGGAAATCCTGTGCCCAAACTCATCCTCAAGACCACTTTCCAGTCGCTTTCCCGTCAAGCGCAAGCTTCCCCATCAGTTTTTCAACCTCCCTGCCAAGCAGTGCAGGTTCAGCGTTCTCAAAAGCAGTTCCCGGAAGCGGCATGAAATGATGCGAATGGATGCGCGCCCCTTTTCCTGTCAGCCATTTTATGACCTTTACGCTTTCAAGCTGGTCTTCTTCTGTTTCACCAGGCAGCCCGAAAATAAAATCAACAACCGGTACAAACCCGTGCTCAAGGCATTTCTCAGCGCCTGTTATTATGTCTTCCACAGCATGACCCCTGTGTATTATTTCAAGCATCCGCTGGCTTCCTGACTGCCCGCCCATGCTCAAGGTTGTGTTTGCGCAATACTTTGATACAATTTCAAGTATCCCGTCACTTATGAACTCGGGTCTTACCTCGGACGGGAATGTGCCGAAAAAGATATTCCTGTCCTCCGGGATTGCTTTTAGCAGGGACTCTATCTTATCAATCCGCGGCTCTTTTCCGTTTGAGCCATAGGCAAAGGCGTTCGGGGACGTGAACCTTATATCCCTGTGATATGCACAGTATTTCACTATCTGGTCAATACTCCTGTGCCTCATGGAATGCCCGAAAAGCTGCGGAGTCTGGCAGTACGAGCACCCGAAAGGACAGCCCCGGCTGATTTCGATATTCGAGTTTATGACACCCGGTGAAAAAGGCGGGTATGAATCTAAATCAACTGTCTTCCTTTTTTCCGTAAAAACCACCTTCCCGTCCATGTCCGTGAAGGCAATTCCTTTCACTGATGATACATCGCCCTGGTTTTGCAGGACATCTACAAGTTCAGGCAGGGTTTCCTCACCTTCCCCGATTACGACATAATCGAAATATTGCAGCGTCTCAGAAGGACGGGCTGAAGGATGCGGTCCTCCTGCGATGAATATTGAATCGCTGACTGACTGCGCAACCTCCCTGAAAACAAAAGGGGCTTGCATGGTTGCAAAACTGTACAGCATGATGCCAGAAGCGGGTTTATGCACTAATTCCACAGCAGGGAGAAGCGGAATAAGGGCTGCTATGCTGTGTGTATTTTTCTTGAAGAACCTGAAATTAACAGGACATTCCATCAAATGACTCTAATATTCCAGTGTATTATAAGCATGGCGGGTCAGGAAAAAGCGGGATTGCTGGGTTATTTCCGGGAAATTCCCATATCCATTTTTATTCCCTCGACATCCCAGTCCTTGACAAGCGTGCCTTTGACTTGCGCGCCTCCAATCGTCAGCGACTTTGCCCGCACCTCGCCAGCTATAAACTCCTTTCTTTCAGATACCAGTCCTGCAACCCTGCCGTCACTGATTGCAACAACTGCAATAATTTCCTCTTCCACATCAAGGTCAAGCTCTTTTCGCATATCCTGGATTCGTCTTATGACCTCACGGGCATAACCCTCGGATTCAATCCCAGGGGTGAGTTCTGTATCAACATACACATCCCCGCCAGCGAATTCAGCATGCGCAACAGCAGTAGGAATGACATCGCTGAAACTTACCATGCTGGCGTTTACTTCACCAAGACTTACTGTGAACACACCAGTTTCCTCGATGGCTTTTTTCACGCTTCTGCCATCAGCAGCTTTTAACTCTGCTATTACCCTGCCTGCTTCTTTCTTGAAAACTGGACCGATAGTTCCAGCGTTGGGAACTGCCTCTACACCGAGTTCATCCCACGTTTCACCTGTTCCCAGCAATACGATTTCCTTTGAATTTGTCTGTTCTTTCAATACCGTTTCAAGAGTCTTCACGCCTGCTGCGACTTCGTCTTTTTTCGGTGCCACGACTATCCTTTTTACAGGCCACCTTAGCTTGCGCTTGAGTTTCTGCCTTGCATTGGACGAAGCCTCAACAATCTCCCTGATGGTATCCATGTTTTCTTCAAGTGCGGCATCTATGAACTCTTCCTTCGGCTTTACCCAGTCGCACATGTGGACGCTTTCAGGTGCAGCGGAATCGATGTTTCGCACAAGGTTGCCGTACATCTCTTCTGCGATATGCGGCGCAAACGGGGATATGACTTTTGTGAGTGTAACAAGCACTTCATAAAGCGTGTAGTATGCAGCCAGTTTATCAGGGTCGTTTGCCTCGCGCCATGTCCTCGGGCGCACAAGCTGTATGTACCAGCGCGAGAGGTCTTCGAGTATGAATTCGGAGATGGCGCGCGTCACTTTGTGGAGACTGTACTCAGACATTCCTGCATCCACCAGTTTAACCAGTGACTGCATCTTTGAGAGAATCCACCTGTCCTCGGCTCTGAGGGGCAGCTCGCCTGCTTTCATGTCAAGAGGATTGAAATTATCAAGAACCATATATGGAAGCGGGAACCTGTAAACATTCCAGAGGATATTCAGCATCCTGTGGACGTTTCCGAGTTCATCCCAGTTGAATTTCAGGTCTTCCCATGGTGCATTCTGTGACAGCACATAAAGACGCAGCGAATCAGCGCCGTATTTTTCAATAACCTCTTCAGGTCCAACCACGTTGCCAAGGCTCTTTGACATTTTCTTGCCTTCAGGGTCAAGTGTGAAACCGTGCATCAGGACACTCTTATACGGCGCCCTGCCGTGTGCAACCATGCTTGCGCCAAGCTGTGAATAGAACCAGCCGCGGGTCTGGTCATGTCCTTCCGTTATAAAATCAGCAGGCCAGAGTTCGTTGAAGGCTTCCTTCTCTTGCGGGAATTTCAGTGTTGCCCATGATGCGACAGCAGAATCAAACCACACGTCAAAGACATCGGGAACCCGGCGCATAGAGGAGCCGCATTTACATTTTATCGTGATATTATCCACGCTTGGTCTGTGAAGGTCAATTTCTCCTGTTGTGCCTGAGCGCTTTTTCAGTTCATCCCCTGTACCAATTACTTCCTTTTCACCGCATGATTCACATATCCAGACAGGAATCGGGATGCCCCAGTATCTCTGGCGGGAGATGCACCAGTCGCGCGAACCTTTAACCCAGTCGGCAAACCGCGCACTTCCAGCCCAGTCAGGATACCATTTAACATTCTTGATTTCATCCAGCATCTTTTCTTTCAGGTCTGTTATCTTTAGGAACCACTGCTCTGTGGCAAGGTATATTATCGGGGTCTTGCAGCGCCAGCAGTGACCGTACCTGTGCGATATGTCACCGCCTGCAAGAAGTAATCCATTTTCCCTGAGGTCATCCTGCACGACTTTGTTTGCTTCCTTTACGTGCATGCCTTCATATTCTCCTGCCTCGTCCGTGTACCTGCCGTCAGGACCGACAGGGCAGAATATGGGAAGCTTGTTCTTCACGCCAAGTTCAAAATCGTCAACACCGTGACCCGGAGCTATGTGGACACAGCCTGTATTTTCGGCTGTTACGAAATCAGCCATGTAAACATTATGCCTGAATTCTTTTTGTTTCGGTATTTTATCGCCAAGCGGTGATAGGTATTCCAGGTCTATATCCTCGCCCAGCATGGTTTCAACAACTTCGGATTCCTGGTACCGTCCCTGCTTCAGCACGTTTTTCATAAGTTCTGAAGCCATTATCAGGAACTCTTCTTTACCGTCTTTTACAGCACGGACTTTTACGTACTCAAATGACGGGTGGACTGCCACTGCGATGTTTGCAGGAATTGTCCATGGCGTTGTCGTCCAGATAACGATGTATGTATTTTCCTCATTTACAATCGGGTATTTTACGTATATGGACGGGTCGGTCTCTTCCCAGTATTCGACCTCTGAATCCGCAATTGCTGTTTCGCAGCGGGGGCACCAGTTAACAACGCGCAGTCCTTTTTCAAGGAGGTTTTTCTCATAACCCTGTTTAAGCGTCCACCATGCTGCTTCGATGTACTCGTCCCGCAGTGTCATGTAAGGGTCTTTCCAGTTGAGCCAGATACCAAGGGTTTTGAACTGTTCTGTCATCTCGTCCCTGTGGGTGAGTGCGAATTCCTTGCATTTGTTTATGAAATTGCCGACACCGTATTTCTCGATGTCCTTTTTTGATGTGAAACCGAGAACGCCTTCAACCTTGACTTCGATGGGCAGCCCGTGCATGTCCCATCCTGCCCTGTCAAGCACGGCTGCGCCGTTCATGCTCTTGTAGCGAAGGATTGTGTCCTTGATTATCTTGTTCCAGGCAGTGCCAAGGTGAATCCTGCCTGTGGTGTAGGGGGGTCCGTCCACGAAAAAGAACTTCTTGCCGTCTTTCCTTAGCTCCCTTACAACGGAATAAGCGTCTGTTTCTTCCCAGAATGTCTGTATATCCTGTTCTATGAGTTTTGCATTGTATTGCGCTGCCTCTTTTAGCATGAAAATAATCTCCAGAGAATGAAGTGGTTTAATGTGATTATGGAATTAAAAGTTATGGTTTTTTGAGGAGAAGTACTGAAATAAAGATTGTTAAAAAAATGAAGAGTATTATTTCAGGAAAAGATACTTTTTTTGCCAAATACAAACATTCTTATCTTTTTACATTCTAAATGAAAGTGATGGCAACTTCGATAACCCGGTCTTCCAAAACCCTTGACGGGAAAACAATAGTTCTCGGAATAACAGGCAGTATCGCAGCAGTACGCTGCGTTGAACTTGCACGGGAACTCAGGCGATGCGGTGCGGATGTCCATGCGGTCATGAGCAGGGAAGCGCAGAAAATCATCCATCCCGAAGCCATGAAATACGCAACAGGACATCCTGTCATCACTGAACTGACAGGCTATGTTGAGCATGTGGAATTCTGCGGCATCGGGGGAAAAGCAGACATGTTACTTATTGCGCCGTGTACTGCGAACACAATCGGGAAGCTCGCGCACGGAATCGATGATACCACGGTTACGACTTTTGCGACAACTGCGTTTGGTTCAGGCGTTCCGATGCTGGTTGTTCCTGCAATGCATGAGTCGATGTACGACCATCCGGTTGTTATCGAGAATATCGGGAAACTCACTGGACTTGGTGTGGAGTTCGTGAACCCTGTCATGGAAGAAGGGGCTGCAAAGATAGCAAGCAGTGATGAAATTGTCCTGCATGCAGAGAGGATGCTGGGCGGCAGGAAGCTGGCAGGAAAGCGCATCCTGATAACAGGCGGCGCGACAGCAGAACCTGTTGACCCGATTCGGATTATCACAAACCGCGCATCCGGGAAAACCGGTGTTGAGCTTGCGCGTGAGGCTTTCAGGCGCGGGGCTGATGTGACGCTTATCCATCCAGGGCGTGCTGGAATCCAGGGGATGTGTGAGTTTAATGTTGAAAGCGCGGCTGATATGACGGCAACCGTGCTCGCTGAACTGGAAAACGGTTATGATGTGCTTATCAGCGCTGCTGCGATTTCTGATTTTACGCTTTTGCCTGCCGCAGGGAAGATTAAGTCCGGGCAGGAGGTTACGCTTACCCTGAAACCTGCGCCTAAGCTGCTTGCCGGGGTGCGCCTGAAGTTTCCAGACCTTCGGATTGTGGGCTTTAAGGCTGAAACCGGTGTTTCTGAGGCTGAACTTATAAAACGGGCGCGTGAGTCGCTTGATTCTTATAATCTTTCGATGGTCGTGGCAAACGATGTGTCGGCTGGCGGGATGGGGACAGATGATAACGATGTTTTTATTATTGATGGCGCGGTGAAGCGTGTAACAGGCACGAAAGCCGAAATCGCAAAAGCGATACTTGATAAAATCGAGACTGTTCTTTGAGGCGTAATGAAAGTTATCACAATCGAGCCGTGTTATACAAAAGGTGAGGAAGACCTGTTTAGCGGGGAAGCTGAACTGGGACATGTCACAATTACGCCTGAGGCTGTTGATGAGTTGAAGAAATTGTTTGAGGGTGTGCAGACGACACCTGATAATGATATGCTGATTCTTACGAACCCGCCTGTTGAGAAGATTATCGTGTTCGATACAGGGCGCGCGATTATCAGGCGGATTGCGAGTGAGGAGCTTGCAGTTGAGCGGTTCGGGATGCTTGAGCGGGTTCTTGGGGGAAAGTGAGGATTTGAGTGTTCGTTTTTATAATTTGATTCAAAGCGTTTATCAACCTTTTATATAATTATATTCCTGTGGAAGAAATCAAAAAAGTACTGGAAAATGAAGCGGATGTGTTATTCGCATATCTTTTCGGTTCATATGCCAGAGGAACACAGGGTAAAACAAGCGATATTGATATTGCAATTTACCTGCGGGATGTTGATATTCTTGACGCATAGGAAAGTATAAAAACGTATCAATATCTACTGGAAGTATTGGAAAGTACAAAATTATGTATGGAAATTTGTGTAGTGATTAAGATAGACATTGGGACATATGACTAATATTCAAGCTTATAGCTTAAAAGAATTGAAGGAACAATATGACGATACAATAATTCATTATATGTTAGACGATTTCATGTGCAAACGAGATGAAAGCATTGAAACATTTGTACGTAATGATATGATAGAATCAGATGAAAATGGAAATACAAAATCATATTTCATAATTATAGAAAATGATAGTTACTCCAAAATCTTAGGATTTTTTGTTTTAAAACTTACTGCATTTCCATTAGATAAAGATTCTGAATATATGCGTGCATTAAATAAAAATCATGATAACAAATATGGATATATTTCAACATATTATATTGTTTATTTAGCCCGATGTGATGATGTGAGTAAAGAAGAACTTTCTGGAGATAATATACTAAATTTTGCCATCGAAAAGATAGACAAAGCAAGGGACTTTGTTGCAGGAAACATCGTTACTTTAGATGCTAAAATTAATAAGGTATGTGAATTTTACAAATCTTATGGATTTTGTGAGATTCATACAAAGCATGATAAAGATAGCACAAGACTTAGACATTTTATTATGGTCTTGGAGATTTAACGAAAATGAGCATGAAAATCTATATAAGTTTATAATCCTATAATGACATTGAGCAATTAACGAGGTAATATAATTATGGTATCTGAGTATTTATATGGCGATTTGCCAGAATTTGATGCTGGTGAGTTTGATCAAATATTGAGAGAACATCCAAAGCACAAAGTAAAACATAATTTCATGGAATTAGAATTAAATGTTAAACTATCGCCTCCAAAATAACTGCTCTCTCCTTTCTTTTTTAATTTATCAGGTTTCGGTTTTATAAATAAATCGCCACATGACATTGTGTATAATGTTTACACCTTTGGTTTTACAATAAAATGTCTTTTGATTTGTCCCCGTCCCTTAATGTTTAGATGAAAATAATGAACCTGATTGGCAATTTCAGGATTATTGATGAAATCGGGTCGATGGGTTATATTTCCTGAAGTGCGGGAATTCCAGCCTGTGTTTTTGTTGTTTTTTTTGCATGGGTTCCGGGTTTATCACATAAGTTATTTAAATAATCAGTTCTTATACTCCTCGATTTATCGCATGCATTTATGCGGCGGTATTGTGAGTAAGAGATGAAGATTGTGTTTATAAGGAAACCTGAGGGGAAATAATGGTAAAAAATAAATATGTTATTGGTATAGCTCTGGTATTGTTGTTGAGTAT
>PGYG01000027.1 GCA_002839545.1 Candidatus Methanoperedentaceae archaeon HGW-Methanoperedenaceae-1 | reverse complement strand
AAGCCAACACAACAAATAAACGATAGAAACCTCATACTTCTGAATGGCGATAGAACCCGGAACTACCTTTTAAAACATGAAATTCAGGGGCAAGGGGATGGTTGTGCCTTTTTTAAGTATGTCAAGTAATTGCAGTTTTACAGGGCTGTCAAGGGCTACAATGCCTTCCTTGGTTGCGAAAATAGTGGTCGCCCTATTCTGTTCCATTATTTCAAGATAGTTGTGTTATTATAAATAATGTTCGCTTTTGTACGAAATAGTGGGGTGGTTGGGGAATGTGGAGGGGTTCGGTTTGTGTTGGTGAATAAATACACTGTCTGAATTTTACATTTAAATTGCGTTTGACAAAAAATTGTATGCAATTCATGCAAAATACAACTTTGTTATTAACTAGTGTTATTTCGTGATTCATTATGATTTAATTCAATTTTCTTAAAAATCCTATTGCCATAAATTAAGAGCCCTATTTCGAGTATTAAATCTACTACAAAAAGTATTATTGCAATTAGGGGATAATTTATTATTGGATTATATCCTGAAGTGATAGGATAAACAATCAAGGTCATAATAACAGCGTTGAATCCCATAAAAACCGTAGAAAAAATTGCAGGACTTTTTCTTTTTTCAAATATGTCTGTACTGATTAATACATACATCAAATAAAGTATTACAAATGAGAAAGATGCTATAAAAAAATAGACTAAAATTTTTTCAGGTGAGTATAATGAAATCAGATATGAAAAGGGGTCTAGCGAACGGAAAAAATAAAAGATAAAGAGCGTTAGTGAAAGAAATACTGAAAAGAGAAGTGTATAAAAAATAAAACCGCTTTTGACACTTAATTCCTGTGATGTAAACTCAATTGAATTTTCAGATTTATTTGAGGATATCTTATCCTGACTTCCGCTTATTTGGGAGGTTTTTTTCGTTCGATGCTTTTTCTTTCCCATAATGTTCCTAAATAAAAAGTAATAGTAAGTAATATTGCCACAACAATAGCTTGTATTATCCAGTCTACTCTTACAGTATCATATTCAATTTCAAATTCTGTCTGAAATACTATCTTTTCATTTCCCCTTATTTTTAATGGTATTAATCGATTTGTTTTGATAATTTGATTAACCATATCATCATTCCAAAAAATATAATTTACATCTATATATTTATCCGTAGTTGAAATTTTTGATATTGGTACAGCCAGTAATTTGGTTGATGAATTTGATTCAGTAACCAATTTGATTGGTGAATTTGCGTCATAAACTGCCATTACAGAATTATGGAAATCTATTTTTATATTTTCTGCATTAGGTGTAGGTATTCTAAAAATAAATTGTTGGAACAGAACATTTTCGATATTTGAACTAACTGTTGAGAACATAACCTTCACACCAGTTTTATTAAAACGGAACGATTCATTTGATCGTTTGTTTAAAAATATGAATTTTAGGTCTGTAGTATTAATTATTCTCAAATCTGTATGTTGTTCTATTATAATACGCTCTTTATTATTTACTACATAGAAATATTCATTAAAATCTTTTTTATCATTATTAATATAAAATTCAATATCAGATTCAATTGTTCCTGGAATACTAAACGTACCAAAAGAGTGATTCATGGATGATTTTGGTAAATGATAATGAAAATTATATTCTTCCTTTATTTTGTCACCTAAAGGGGTAATAATACCGGTAGAAGAAAGCCAAGGGATATTTTCATCTTTCAAGTTTACATCAATTGGTAGTTCATTTACATTGCTTGCACTTACTAGATTGATTGAAAAACAGAAAATTAAAATAACTATTGTAATGAATTTTGTTATTTTCATGATATTTCACATTGAACTTAAAGTTTCATTTATTTATTATTTTCTAACACATTATATTAATAAAGAGTTTTCTATTGGAAATTCAACATGAATCTCTTATGTTTCGTAGTCACATAAACACGTATACCATCTAATCCTAACCACACCCAAAATACAATATCCTAAATACACGAACCAATATGATGAAACTAATAAATGACCCGTGACAAACATACAGTTAAATTCACCAAACCGGTTTTTTCAAATACTGACGGTTTACAGCTCGCCACTCCTGAAATTGCAGCAAAATACATAGCAAAGCGATTGAAAACAAATGCAAGAATGCGGCAAGGTCTATGCAGTTGAAAGGAATCCTGAAAAGCTTGAATACGCAAAGAAAAACTGTGAGCTTTACGGCGTGGACAATGTGGAATTCATCCTTGGCGATGCACTATCGCCGGAAACGCGGGACAAGCTCTCAGATTCTGATATTATTTTCTCAGACCCTGCGCGCCCCCTGACAGAGAAAGAGCGCACACTTGACAACCTTGAACCCCCGATAACCGAACTGATAAAACTATATTCAGGCATCACAAAAGGGCTTGCATTCCATGCGCCTCCCCAGATGCCGCCAGAGCGAATCGGTCTTGACTGCGAAAAGGAATACATGTCACTCAACGGGCAGTTAAACAGGCTGACACTTTATTTCGGCGACCTTAAAAGATGCGAACGAAGCGCAGTTGTCCTGCCTGGTAACGCTTATCTTCCCTCCTCAGACGCTTCGGCAATTGAAACAGGCGGTATAAGTGAATATGTTTACGAGCCGGAACCGTCTGTTGTAAAAGCAGGACTTCTTGGCGAACTTGCCGGCACAATATCAGGCTCCGGCAATGACATTTACTTTTACACAGGAAACGAGCGGCGCACACTCCTGACTTCAAGCAGCCTTATTGAGTCACCTTTTTTCAAGGACAGGTACAGGGTTGCAGGCAAAACTCTAATGGATATTTCGAAAATCAAAGCCATTCTTGCTGCTGGAAAAGCAGGCAAGGTTGTCCTGCGCCTTGACGTTGCTCCTGATAAATACTGGCAGGTCAGGAATGAGCTTGAAAAAGGACTCACCGGAAGTAAATCACTGCACCTTTTCGGGTTCGGTGACGAAGTTATTGTCTGCGAGAAGATAAAAGACTAAAGAAAACCCTGCCGGTTATGGCAGCACAAAAATTCCTTTTTTAGTCTTTATTATCCTGATTTCATTTCCTGCTTCAACATCAAGGAACTCAGGTTTCCTGATTGTAACGGATTCATACGTTTCAGGGTCAAGCACCTGGATGGTGTTACCTTCATACATAACAAGAACAGAAGAAACAGCATCATTTAAACTGCCAAGTTTTGCAATCTTCCCAATCCTGTCTGATGCTTCCATGAATTTTTTACCTGTTTCAAGGTCGGTTCCGCGCAAATGTTTCCCGTAATTCTGTACTTCGATAACCGAGTCACCGACACCGACAATATCCCCGCGCACAAATTCAGGAAGGCGGAGTGCAAAAGTTACACGATAAATCTCAATCCCGTCTTTTTGTCCGATAAGTGTCGGGGATTCGCTGAATTTGCCCCCGAAAACCTCTATCACAGCATTGCAAACCTGCTTCCCGAGTTTTGTGGAACTTACATACAGATCAATTCCCTCATCAAGTTCAACTACCCTTGAAATAAAAGAAAGCCTGTCGCCTTTATCCTGGTACCTGCCAGCCAGTTCGCGGGCAATGGTTTCGCTTCTTGCAAGCTCTTCTTTTGTCGGAAGCCTGTTTTCAGCCCGAACCTGCACAATCCCCTCGAAATATCCTCCTGCAATCCTGCTGCAGGCATCGCATGCTTCCCTGCCGACCCGTACTTCGGTTTCTGTTTCTTCTGTGATTGGAATACCGTTAATTTCAGCTGTTACCTCAATCCCGACACGATACATCAATTTGTCCAGTTTATTCAATGTAAGGACAATTTCTGCGTTTTTTGCCTTCTTATCAATACTTATTTCATCCAGTACACTATCCTTGACGTTTTTGGTTTCATCATTGCTGAATGCCCATTTCCCTTTCCTGAAAAAAGAGCCGCAGGTAGGACAGGTTTTGATATGGATGACAAGCGGGCAGCCTATGAGTTTATGTGTCTTTAGAAAACACTCTTTGCATACGTTTTCAAACAAAACATCTGTATCTTTACCGCATTTCGGGCAGAATTGGCTGCTCATTGTAGTTTCCCCAGCGTGCTGCGCACAGCGTCACGGATGCTATTTTCGGAATTATAGGTAAATTCCCAGCCGATGCTTCGGAGTTTGTCGATGGACAGCATCATTTTCGGGACATCCCCGACCCAGCCCCTGGTTCCCCCTGTATAATTGAATTTAACATCATGAAGCCCCATTTCCTCAACGATAATTTCACCAATCCTTGTGGCTGTTATGGTATCATTTGAGCCGATATTGAAAATATTAACCATGTCATTACTGTGTTCCCATGCATACATTATGGCATCCACGCATTCTGAAACATGGATATAGGATTTATTCTGCCTGCCGTCACCAAGGATTTCAAGTGACTGCGGGTTTTTCCTGAGCTTTTCTATGAAATCAACTATTATGCCATGTGTCCCGCGCGCGCCCACGATGTTTGCAAACCTGAAAATCCATGAGTTCATCTTGAAAGTATGGCAATACGAAGTAATGAGCGCCTCGCATGCAAGTTTTGAGGCGCCGTATAATGATATGGGAACCAGGGGTCCGTAATCTTCAGGTGTCGGGATGACAGACGCTTCGCCGTAAACCGTGGACGTGGATGTGAAAAAGATATTCCTGACGTTGTTTTTCCGCATGGCTTCAAGCAAATTGTAAGTTGCGATTATGTTCTGCTCAAGATGGACTTTCGTATTTTCAGGACCAAGCCTCACATCAGGGTTTGCCGCTAGGTGGAATACTGCATCTGCGCCTTTAATTGCCGTTTCAAGTTTCGCAGGTTCAAGCAAATCAACGTTCTTGAATTCAAAATCCGGATTGGATGTGTTTTGTTCAAGGAACTCCATTCTTCCCCCGCTCAGGTTATCGACAACCGTTACCCTGCAATTATTGGAGAGGAGTTTATCGGCAATGTGGCTTCCTATAAAACCTGCCCCGCCTGTAACTATAATTTTCTTTTTCATAATTCCACCCCATAATGAACGGATTAATTGATTAAGGTTTTGAATACAAAAAAGCCAAAAAAAGAAATGAAAAGGAAGTGGAAAGCACTTCCTTAAATCGGTATTATTTACTGTGGTTTCTCAAGAAGTTTTGTCTTAGTAAGAAGATGCCCGGCTTTTGCGTGCGGCTTCCTGAGTACAGAGTCGTTGGCTTTCTCAAGCTCACGTGCCTCGTCTGCAAGTTTTGATGCTGCGCGCATGGCTTCATGCCCTGCTGCTGCCGTAAGTGCAACCTGCTCAACATCCTTTAACACGAAACATGCAGGGAAATCGATTTCAGCAACCTTTGTTGCAATGTGCAGTGCTGCAAGCGCTTTTGCTTTTGCATACGGGTTTGAGAATCCTGCACTTTCCACACACTTCTCAGGCTTGCCGAGAATCTTTGGCAATACAAGGGGACTGGTTCCTGCTGCAACCTGGTCGATAACGTTATCGATGGCTTCCTGTACGAGCCTGATAGCGCCGCAAACAGTCAGCACTTTTGCCGCATCAGTATTGAACGAAACCATTTCCACAGGGTCGAGGAATTCCCTCTTTGCGCCGATTAGCGGGTCAACCGGTAATATTATGTAGCCGAATCCTGCATCCTCGAATTTCTGCCTGTCATCCTTCTTTGTCGGTCCGTCAGAGACCACGATTGTCGGGATGTCTTTCCAGAGCTCGCGTGCTGCTGTGGGACCGGGAGCATTTGCGTTGGGGCTTATCATGACAGCAAAATCCGGTTTCCATTTCTTAAAATAAGCAGTATCTGCGGCTTCGTCCTTGCCCATCTTTGCGCCGGTTCCGAATACACGTACTGCAATTCCTTCTCTTGCTGCAATTTCATCAAGCAATAAATCAATTACCTGAGATGTTCCTAAATTTCCAAGTTTTATAAATCCTACTTTAACCACCATATTGGATCACATGAAAGAATAGGCTTGTCACCTTTATATGTTTTATGAAATTGTTCTGCTATCTGGCAGTAAAAACCAGTTTAAATCCATGCTTATTCATTCCTTCTTCCCAAGCTGGAATACCTGTGCTGTGGTTGGCGCACAGCAGCTGCCCGAATCGTTATCACAGCCGCATGTGACTTCCTCCTTTCCTGTGACGGCTGACCACATCATTGCATAGGCGCACCCGACACCGCTTTCAACTTTAATAGCCCTTACCGGGCAGTTAAGCTGGCAGGCTCCACACTCCATGCATGCTCTTTTGTTTACAAGCTGCGCCTTATCCGCACCCACATAAAATACGCCGTGCGGACAGACAGTACTGCACATCCCGCAGTTGATGCACAGTTTTTCATCATATTCAAGCGTGGTTTCGGTGTATGAGTTAAACATCACATTCCTCCCGAATATCGGATTATTGCAAGAACAATCATCAGTATGATGCCTGCCGCCAGCATCCGCGCCATTGTCGGAACATGGGCGTATATTTCTTTTCGGACTCCTGTTACTGACGTGAAGGTTGTCGAGCCTGTAAAGTTCAGCGCAAGGAAAGCTGTAACAGGCGGCATGACGAGCATGTAGATAAGCGCAGAACCGTAACGCATCCACAGGGATGCATCTTGTATGGTTTCAAACGTCCAAAGGGCAAAAGGCAGTGCAGAAAGTGCGCCGATTATGAACCCTTTTGTGCTGAAATCAGTTGTAGGAATCCAGGGAAGCAGGATTGGAAACAATATTATTCCAGTAAGTATAGCCGTGACCGTGGCTGCTGCTGCCATATAGCCCCCGATTAGTGAAAGGATTACAGCCGCAACCAGTACCGGAAGCGGAATGAAGACAAGCTCAACCGGAATCAGGGTGATGCGGTCACGCAGTGTAAACCTGACGCGGCGCATTTCTGGTGTGGCTTTTCGTGTTTCCATGTATTCTGGAAGGTCGCTGGCGCGGACTGGTCCGTATTCCACCCTGAATCCCGACAGTTTCCGGACTTCATGTGCTGATACTCCTGTTGCGCCCAGTTGCGGAACGATTAAGATGCGGTGGGTGACAACATTTTTGAGTCCGGTTGCCTCGATTCGGTGAACAAGCTCGCCTGTGCCGAATGTGCCCTTCCCCGCGGCGCACCAGACATTAATGCCTTTTGTGTCAAGAACGAGGATATATGCGTCCGTTTCGGGAAGCGATGACCTGAGGGCATCAAAGCTCAATGTGTAATTGGCACTTATAAAAACAGGCGAGTCCTGTGTCGGGGTTCCGAGTGCGTACAGTCCTGGCTCCACGCGGTGTTTGTTGCGCTTGTATCCAAGTCGTATGAGTAAATGGTCAAACCTGTTTCCATAAGTGAGTTTGCCTGTTGTTGTTTTAATGGCGGTTCCTGTATCGGAATTTGTATCCTGCACTGTTCCTGGACCGCAGGCACATGTGCTTGATTCACCAACGTTTTCACCACAGCAACCCTTTACCTTTTCTGTATCATTAATTACCAGGCTAACACCTTCCATCATAGCACATTTCGACACTTTCTATTCCAAGTCTCTCCAAAAAATGTTTAATCTCATCGCCCCTGATACTGTAAATTATGTTCCTGCCGTCATAAACATGTTTTGGTTTGTGGGGCAAAGGGCAGGCAAAAAGAAAAGTATTCATAAAGAGCCATCCATAAAAGCGGATATAAATGATAAAACCCAACTCAATTCTTGAAATCAGCATCGGTGACCGTTCTAACCTGTACGGGACAAAAGGAGGCGAGTGGGAGCTTTTCGTCGGGATTGATATTGACATGGAACTTTGCAGGGAAGCAAAGAAACCGGGACTGGAAGTGGTCTGTTGTGATGCGTTTAATCTGCCGTTCAAACCAAAGTCGTTCCAGGACGTGTATGTCCAGTGTTTCACTGCGCTTCTTGAAAAGGATGCTTTCAGCCGCGCATTCATGGAAAGCGATTATGATGAATTCTGCGAGTTCATGGGAAACGAAATTGATTATGCATGGCTTATTATCGACCCGTTCCATGAATTGTTATTGGAGTGCAAGCAGGCGGGTGAGCATATAATATGCCTGCCGTCGTGCAATCTTGAGATGAATAAGTATCTTGTGAACGCGGTAAAAAGCTGGCCTAATGTTACTATTGATGTGGATTTTTCCAAGAATTGGGGCGGGAAGAAGAAAGCTTGTGTTATGTTTCTGGATATTGATTGTACGGTATATATTTGATAAGTTAAGATTCAGTGAATAGTGTCCTCTTCAATTTTTAATTTTTGGGTGACTAAGTCTATAGTCAATTCTTTGTTTTTTATATAATATACCACATTTTTGTTAGTTTTATTGTAACGCTTGTCAAGAACTCCTGCATCTAACAGGAGCTCTAAACCTCTGTATATAGTCTCCCGATGTTTATCCTCATGGAATCTCTGTTTGTATTCTTTATATACTTCAATTGACGATAAATTTTTATCAACTAAAAGTTTCAAAATCTTTAGTCTAGTATCCGAGCTTAGAGCTTTAGCAACCGTTTCTAAATTAAGATTCGGGATATTTTCCATGACAATCATGTAATTTGATGTATAATATATTACTTTGTTACACAAAATTACAACGATGGATACTATTATACAACAAATCCTTTTCAAACAACTGGTCATTTCCCTCAGTCATGTCGGGTAGAAAAGCAAATCTTAAAAAAGATTTAGAACAATTGTTTTCAGATTTTAAGTGGGATTTTATCGGAATTGCTGATGATAAACAGAATATTATCCCCATTCCTAAGAATTCAACCTGTATAACCGCAATTATTGAACAAAAATCGCTGGAAATATTAGATAAGTTTGTAAAAAGTAAATACAAGTGTGAACTTATAAGAGCTCCAACGACAAGAGAATATCCAGATGCGATACTTAGGGGAGGCATATTTGAAGATAAAATAATTGCTTTAGATATAAAAACAGCCAGAAAAGTAGGAACGGATAGAATTTCTGGTTTGACGATAGGAAGTTATGCAGGCTATTTTCTACATCCTGATGAAAAGAGGGCTGGATGCAGCATCCCATACGGAAATTTTGATGAACACTGGATAGTTTCGTTTTTATATAAATGGGATTCGCGAAAGAATAGTAAAGAGATGGTTTCTGAAATTGATTGTGTAGTAAATCTTAAATGGAAAATGGCATCTAAGAGCACTGGAACCGGTACCACGAAACATATAGGTTCAGTAAAAAGCATCCAAGCCTTGAAAGATGGAATCGGTGGATTTGATTCTGAGGCTGAATTCCTAAAATTTTGGCGAAATAAAGGGAACTCATTAAGATGAATATGTCTTATGACCGTTGCATTTTTATGTAACAAAAACAACTATAAACTCATGGCTATACATTACCAAATGCAACTCTTAAAAGGGGTTAAAGCATACGATTATAATTTTCCTACGACTAGATACCAAGGGTGCAAACAGAAAATAGTGGAGTGGATTTGGAAAAATATCAGCCATCTTGAATTTGACACCTTCCTTGATGCTTTCAGTGGCACTTCTTGCGTTGGGTTCAACGCAAAAAAGAATCAAAAAGAAGTTACCTGTAATGATATCTTAAAGTTTAACTATCAGGTGGCATTGGCGATTATAGAAAATAGTACGATATTATTGACAGACCGCGATATAGAATTTATTTTGACAAAACAAAAAGGCATTGACTACCCAACTTTTATTCAAGATACTTTTAAAGATATTTATTATACAGATGAAGAAAATTCCATTGTAGATATGATTGTAACCAACATAAATCAATTAGAAGACCAATATAAAAAAGCAATAGCATTTGCGGCATTAGGTCAGGCATGTCTGGTTAAAAGACCATTTAATTTATTCCATAGAAAGAATCTATATGTTAGGTTTGCAGATGTACCGAGGAGTTTTGGAAATAAAACAACATGGGATAAACCATTCCAGCATTATTTCAGAAAATTCAGTAAAGAATTTAATGATGCGGTTTTTTCAAATGGTAAAATCAACAAAGCTTTAAATTGTG
Source organism: Candidatus Methanoperedentaceae archaeon HGW-Methanoperedenaceae-1 (assembly GCA_002839545.1). GTDB lineage: Archaea > Halobacteriota > Methanosarcinia > Methanosarcinales > Methanoperedenaceae > Methanoperedens_A. The sequence continues at coordinate 28,780 of PGYG01000027.1, read as the reverse complement.
ATGTTTTCGACATTCCTGACAGTTATGATATGGTTTACATTGATACGCCTTATGTTTCTCCGCAAGGCGGGGGGGTGGATTATCAGCAATTTTATCACTTCCTTGATGGAATAGTTGATTATAAAAATTGGCATGATAAAATAGACCTTTCTTATAAGCATAGACCATTTAAATCGGAATCTAATGTCTGGGTCAATAAGAATGAGATAGAAAAAGCATTTGACAGGTTGTTTAAAAAGTATCAAGATAGCATTTTAGTCGTTTCGTATAGGTCTCCCGGAATACCTGAAAAGGAAGTTCTCATAAATCTATTGGAACAATATAAACAAGACGTTGTGTTAAAAGATAGGAAATACAAATACGTTCTTAGCAAAGAGAAAGAGAACAAAAATGGGGAGGTTCTTCTAATTGCAAAATAACTTAAGGGGGGTATATTTACATGGTCAGGGTTCTTGCAACAACCCAGGAAACTCACATGACTAAAACTCGTTCCCACTGGCACCCCCGATATACACTCACACCAGCCATCGCCCGCGCGCTCATGGACATCGAAGCCGCGCGCGCCGTGGTCGGGCAGACATCCCTGCCGCCCGCCGCTGAGGCTGAACTGCGCCGCCGCGCACGCATCCGCTCCACGCACTATTCCACGCGCATCGAAGGCAACCGCCTCACACTTGCAGAGGCTGAACAGGTCATTGAGAGAAAACTGGCGCAATTCCACGGGCGCGAGAGAGATGTAAGCGAAGTAAAGAACTACTGGAATGCGCTGCTGCGCGTTGAGGAATGGGCTGCGAAAAAGATGCCCCTCACAGAAGGGCTTATCCAGAGGCTTCATGCGCTCATTGAAACCGGCGCGCGTGCGAAGCCCACATCTTACCGTGATGGTCAAAACGTCATCCGTGATTCAGCCTCAGGAGCCATAATATATCTGCCGCCCGAAGCTAAAGACATGCCCGCGCTCATGGCGGCACTGGTCGAGTGGGTGCACATCGCAGAAAAAGAGGGGCTGCCCATACCACTCATCGCCGGTCTTGTGCATTACCAGTTCGTCACGCTTCATCCTTACTATGACGGCAACGGAAGGACAGCGCGCCTGCTTGCAACATTCATCCTGCACCGTGGCGGTTATGGGTTAAACGGCTTCTTCTCGCTGGAAGAACACCATGCGCGTGACCTTGAGGGCTATTACCGTTCACTTGCCGTTCACCCGCACCATAATTATTACGAAGGACGCGCTGAAGCCGACCTGACACCGTGGCTTGAATACTTCGCAAAAACACTGGCAGGTGTGTTCACCGCCGCAAAAGATGAAGCGCTGCGCTATGCTAAGCAGGGCGCTCCAGCAGAACCCGAAGAACTGCGCCGTCTTGACCACAGGGCGCGGACTGTTCTTGCACTGTTTTCCAAAACAGACCAGATAAATACATCACAGGTCGCAGTTACCCTGGGACTTTCAGAACGTATGACGCGGGTGCTGCTCAATACTTGGGTCAAAGATGGCTGGCTGTTTATAGCAAATCCATCCAACCGGAAAAGAGCATACGGTTTATCGGTAATTTATCGGCAATATATTGACGGTTTGTCGGCAATGGACAAGAAATAATGTAGACGTGAATTATAGATTACAAACATTTTTAGTAATTAAAGATAATCTGGGTTCATGGTTAGAGTCCTTGCAACAGGTACTTTTGATATTCTGCATCCAGGACACCTTTTGTATTTGAGTGAAGCAAAAGCGCTCGGGGATGAGCTTTATGTTATTGTTGCGCGGGATTCGATGATTAAACACAAGCCAAAGCCAGTAATCCCGGAACGGCAAAGGCTTGCGATGGTGGATGGGCTTGTGATGGTGGATAAGGCAATTCTGGGAAGTGAAAAGGATATTTTCGAGCCGCTCCGGGAAATTAAGCCTGATATTATCGCGCTTGGAAAGAACCAGTTTTTCAGGGAGGAGGAACTTGAAGCGCAATTGAGGGAGCATGGCATCGGTGCTAAGGTCGTGAGAGTTGGTGGGTTCAAGGAGTGTGAGCTGTGCAGCAGCGCGGCGATTATTAAGAAGGTGCTTGAGAGGGGGAAGGGGAAGTAGCGGGAAATGCGGCGCTTAATCACTAAAACAATACAAGTTTTTCAAAAACTTCGAAATGTTTTGTGATAATTATTTTGTGAGAATTACCTTCACTTGACTGAAAAGAAATCAAATAAATAAATCAAGGATTAAACATTATCGAGGGTTTAATAAGGGGAAATAACATGTACCCAAAAGAGACTTCAAGACTTAGGAAATAGGTTCTGCAATTACTTAAATACAAAGTCTATCATAAAAGCTCCCATAACAACTAATAATCAACTAATAGAAGGGATTTCCTTTATAAAAGATATAAAAATTCTGGACACGACACTCAGGGACGGCGAACAGACCCCCGGCGTTTCACTGACCCTTGAGAACAAGCTGTTAATAGCACGCAAGCTTGACATTCTCGGCGTGGATATAATCGAGGCGGGTTCAGCTATTACATCAGAAGGTGAACGGGCATCTATCAAGAAAATAGCAGCAGAAGGGTTAAATGCCGAGATTTGCAGCTACTGCCGGGTACGGAAAGAGGATATTGACAGTGCTCTTGCCTGCGATGTGGATTCAATCCATCTTGTCGTACCGGTTTCAGACCTGCATATCCAGCAAAAATTGAAAAAAGACCGCGAGACCGTACGCCGGATGGCTGTTGATATGACAGAATACGCAAAATCCCATGGTCTTATCGTGGAATTAAGCGGCGAGGATGCCTCACGCGCTGATATGGATTATCTTAAATCAGTCTATAAGGCTGGAATTGATGCTGGCGCGGACAGGCTCTGCCTGTGTGATACAGTCGGGATACTGACGCCTGAGCGGTCGTACGATATATTCAGTGACATGGCGAAACTTCCGGCTCCGCTGAGTGTCCATTGCCACAACGATTTCGGGATGGCGACAGCCAATACAATGGCAGCATTACGCGCAGGAGCCACGCAGGCGCATGTTACCATAAACGGCATAGGCGAGCGGGCTGGAAACACCTCGCTTGAAGAAGTCGTCATGGTGCTTGAGTTATTATATAAACACAAAACAAAATTCGATACTAAGGGCTTGTACCCGCTGTCGAGGCTTGTGAGCAGGTTAAGCGGAGTGCCTGTCGCTCCCAACAAAGCGATAGTGGGAGGGAACGCCTTTACCCATGAGGCAGGCATCCATGTCCACGGGCTTCTTGCAAATACTGCAACGTATGAGCCAATCACGCCTGAACTTGTGGGACGGGAACGCAGAATCGTTATGGGTAAACATGCCGGACGCAGTTCTGTTGTTCTTGCATTGAAGGAACTTGGTCTTGATGTTACAGAACCGCAGATTAACGATATTATAGCCCGTGTAAAGGAACTCGGCGATAAAGGAAAACATGTTACCGATGCAGACCTCCAGGCAATAGCAGAGACAGTCCTTGGAGTTTACCAGGAAGCAAAGGTCAAACTTGAGGAACTCACAGTAGTTTCAGGTAATACGGTAATGCCGACAGCGTCAATAAGGCTGAATGTCAATGGTGTCCATGTGGTTGAGGCTGGCGTGGGAACAGGGCCGGTTGATGCTGCCATCACTGCGCTGAAAAAAGGCATATCAGGCATTGCGGATATCCAGCTTGATGAGTACCATGTGGATGCGATAACAGGCGGCACTGATGCACTGGTTGAAGTCTGGGTCAAGCTCAGCAAGGGAGGAAAAACCATAACCGCCCGCGGAGCACGCACGGATATTATCATGGCTTCTGTCGAGGCTGTTCTTGAAGGCATAAACCGGCTGATACAGCAGGACCGCAAAGATTCTTGAGAAATATTTATAAAATATTGGTTTGTGATAGGTGAACGAAATGGCAAAAATAAAAATATCAGGCGCTCGTGCTGTCATAGAATCATTGTATAAGGAAGGCGTCGAGGTGATTTTCGGATACCCCGGCGGCACCGTACTTCCCCTGTATGATGAACTCTACGATGCGGACATAAGGCACATACTTGTAAGACATGAACAGGCAGCCGCCCATGCTGCTGACGGATATGCCAGAGCCACAGGCAAAGTAGGTGTATGTCTTGCAACGTCGGGTCCTGGAGCCACAAACCTTGTTACAGGTATTGCCACTGCATATATGGATTCTGTTCCCATGGTAGCCATTACCGGACAGGTTCCAAGCACAATGATTGGCAATGATGCATTCCAGGAAGCAAATATCACCGGGATAACCCTTCCAATCACGAAACATAATTACCTCATCCAGGACGCAAAGGATATTCCCAGGGTATTCAAGGAAGCTTTCTATATTGCAGGCACAGGTCGTCCGGGTCCTGTCCTCATTGATATACCCAAGGATGTGCAGATCGAGCTAATTGATTTTGAATATCCTGAGGAAATTAATCTCAGGGGATATAAACCAACCGCCGCAGGAAACGAGCAGCAGGTTAAACGGGCAGCCTCCCTTATCCTGGACTCAGACCGCCCCATATTCTACGTGGGAGGCGGGATTATCATATCAGAGGCTTCAAAAGAACTGCTAAACCTTGCCGAAACCCTGAAGGCTCCTGTTACGACAACCCTTATGGGAATGAGTGCCTTTCCCACGTCGCATCCGCTTTCTGTCGGGATGCTTGGTATGCACGGGACAAAGTATGCCAACTTTGCGATACAGGAATCAGACCTGATTATAGCTGTAGGCGTGCGGTTTGACGACAGGGTTACAGGTAAAATCTCGGCTTTTGCCCCGAATGCAAAGATAATCCATATTGATATTGACCCTGCTGAAATCGGGAAGAACGTAAGGGTTGACCTTCCGATAGTCGGGGATGCGAAGAACGTATTGAAAAGCCTCCTGAACCATGTCAAGGACGGGAAAGCAAGGACAGGGGAATGGAATAAGAAAATAAGTGTGTGGAAAAAGGAAACGCCTCTTACCTACCGGAAAGATGACCTGTTGCGTCCGCAGTATGTGGTTGAGCAATTGAACGCTGTTTGCCCTGATGCGATTATCGCAACAGAAGTCGGGCAGAACCAGATGTGGGCAGCCCAGTTCTTTGATTTTAAGACACCGCGTACGTTCATTTCAAGCGGCGGTCTTGGCACGATGGGGTACGGCTTCCCCGCAGGCATGGGAGCAAAGGTCGGAAAACCGGATTCAACTGTCATTGTTGTGGCAGGGGATGGTTCTTTCCAGATGAACTCACAGGAACTTGCAACCGTTGTCCAGAATGATATTCCTGTAATCGTTGCGATATTGAACAACGGTTTCCTCGGCATGGTGCGCCAGTGGCAGGAACTGTTCTTTGACAGGCGCTATTCCGAGACGTGCATGCACAATTGCGTTGATTTCGTGAAACTTGCGGAAGCTTACGGCGCCCTCGGACTGCGGGCTACAAAGAAGAGTGAAGTCAGGCATGTTATTGAAGAAGCTGTGAAATCGGGAAGACCGACTGTAATTGATTTCGTTGTCGAGCGGGAAGAGAATGTTTCGCCAATGGTTCCGGCAGGAGCTGCTATTAATGAAATACTTGAACTGGAGTGAGATGAAATGAAACACACACTGGCAATACTTGTCGAAAACAAACCCGGTGTCTTGACAAGGGTCGCAGGATTGTTCTCAAGAAGGGCGTTCAATATCGAAAGCCTTGCTGTGGGAGTCACGGAAAAACCAGATACGTCCCGTATGACCATTGTAGTTAGCGGGGATGAGCATGTATTCGAGCAGGTAATGAAACAGCTTAATAAGCTCATTGATGTAATCAGGGTAAGTGAAATACCAGCAGGCGACGCTGTAAACCGCGAACTCGCTCTTATAAAAGTGGGTGTTGATTCCTCGACACGTGCTGAGGTGATGCAAATAGTGACGGTGTTCAGGGCGAAAATCGTTGATGTGGGTATCAAGTCCCTTGTTATTGAAATCACAGGGGATGAGGAAAAGATTAACGCAATGGAACAGTTGTTACGCCATTTCGGTATCAAGGAGATGGTGAGGACTGGTAAAATTGCGATTAACCGTGGTGCAAAGACGGTTAAGGTCGGGAAGTAACTTTGCCGTGGTTATGAAAGATTTATCATTATTAATGTATTGTAAGTAGCAAGAAGGTGTAAACTATGGTGAAAATGTTCTATGATAAGGATGCAAATCTTAACGTATTGAAAAATAAGACAATAGCAGTTATCGGTTTTGGCAGCCAGGGCGCAGGGCAGTCACAGAACCTGCATGATTCAGGGCTTAATGTAATAGTTGGTGTCAGGAAAAACGGAACGTCCTGGAAAGCTGCAAAAAAAGCAGGGCTTAATGTAGCTACTGTTGCTGAAGCAGCCGAAAAAGCAGACATCATCCAGATTCTGATTCCTGATGAAATCCAGCGTGATGTCTATGAGAAAGAAATTGCCCCGCATCTTAAAAAGGGGAAGACATTGTGTTTCTCACACGGTTTTAACATTCATTTTAACCAGATAGTTCCGCCAAAAGACATTGATGTCATAATGGTGGCTCCAAAAGGTCCGGGTTTCCTTGTCAGGAGGACTTATACAGAAGGTGCAGGCGTTCCGGCGCTTCTTGCGATATACCAGGATGCATCAGGCAAGGCAAGGGAAACAGGCATGGCTTATGCAAAAGGAATCGGTGCAGCACGAGCCGGAGTTATCGAAACAACGTTTAAGGAAGAGACTGAAACCGATTTGTTCGGTGAGCAGGTTGACCTTTGCGGCGGCTGTGCAAGCATGATTAAAGCATCTTTCGAGACGCTTGTCGATGCAGGATACCAGCCTGAAATTGCGTATTTTGAGACACTTCACGAACTGAAACTCATTGTTGACCTGATTCATGAAGGCGGATTGGCTAAGATGTGGAAATATGTTTCAAATACAGCAGAGTACGGCGGCATGACGGTCGGACCAAAGATTATAAACGAGCAGTCCCGCCAGGCAATGAAGGAAGCACTTACAAGAATACAGAACGGTGAATTCGCAAAGGAATTCGTGCTTGAAGGCAGGACTAACAGACCTGTTCTTAATGCCCTTGAAAGACAGGAGCATGAGCACCAGATTGAGGTAGTCGGTAAAGAGCTTCGTGCCATGATGTCATGGCTTCCGAAAGAATAATTACGAGTAAAAGATGGCAAAATTTCATTTTTTTGCTGTCATCCTTTTTTTTATTTTNCCGATGTCAGTGTCGGCATATTATCAAATGAGGACAGGATACTGAATATTTCAGTCAGTGTCCATAATATCGGGGAAGTTGATGCACAAAACGTGGTTGTTACCGCAAAAGCAAGACCAGCCAATACTGATGGCGGTAATGTTATTATTGGTTCGACAATTGTAACCACTATTCCTTCAGGCGCGGATACCGTTGCTGTTATCGTGTGGGATACTAAAAACACTTACAGTGATAATATGGTAAGTGTAACAGTTGACCCTGCGAATTCAGTTGAGGAATACGATAAGACAAACAACCAGGTATTATTCGCTTATTCTGTGGATGAACCGGAGCATCCTGCTATTCCCGAAGGTCATCCTGATATTTAGATAACGAAGGTTACTATTCGACAATCACTTTTCCTTTCATGCTCGGATGGAGTGAGCAGTGGTAATCGAACGTTCCGGCATCGTTGAAGGTGTGGCTGAAAACCTGTCCTTTAGCGAGATTTCCTGACTCGAAACCCCTGCCGGTTACTGTATGTGGTGCAGAATCCTGCTGTGTCCACGTAACTGTGGTTCCTTTTTTAACTGTGATGGATGCCAGGTTAAAAGCAAATCCCTTTATTTCCACAGAAGCCGCATTCTGGGCGTTTGTCACTTCACGCGGCGCGGTTTCAGTTTCTGTCACGGTTGGCGTGGATGTAGCTTGTGCCTGCGGTGTTTCTTTGGAATCATAAGTACAACCGCTCAACAAAACGGCGATAACAACCAATACGGTAATTAATAATATTCTCATTCAGATGCTCCTTAACTGACATGGTGCTTGGTGGTATTTATTATTTTGTTATGTAAAATCACAGCCGCCAAGTGAAAATTATCTCCCGTGCTCGCTGTGTGCCTTTGCAAGATGCCGCGCTGCCAGTGCGCCAATGAGTGAAATCTCACCTGCAAGTACAGCCGCTGCAATTATCTCGGCAAACTTCTTAGAGTTAGCACCCGGCGGGTTGCCTGCACCTGCAACGCCTAACATTTCAAGGCATTCTTTCTGCGTCCCGATAGTTGTTCCGCCGCCAACCGTACCCACGGCAAGGGATGGCAATGTGACAGAACAATGAAGCCCTTCATCAGTTAATTCCAGTGTTGTCATAGTATTGCTGGCTTCTACTGCATGCGCCGCATCCTGCCCGCAGGCTATGAACATTGCTGATGCGACATTTGCAGCATGGGCATTCATACCGAGAGAACCTGAAAGCGCAGAGCCGATAAGGTTCTTGCGGTAATTCACATCAACCATTTTCTCAGGCGTTGTTTTCAGTTTATCCATTATGGTTTTCCTGTCAAGAACAACGTCAGCGGAAACGGTTTTGCCCCTGCCTGTAATGACGTTTATGGCGGCGGGTTTTTTGTCTGAACACATATTCCCTGATAATGCCACAAGCTCGGCGCTGGTTTCTGAAAGTATCAGGTCAACTGCAACATCTGTTGCGATAGTAACCATGTTCATGCCCATGGCATCTTTTGTGTCATAGGAAAAACGGATAAAAACATTCCTGCCTGCCACAAATGTGGTAAGTGACAAGAGTTTGCCGAATTTGGTTGTGGTTTCGGCTTTCTCTTTCAGGCGCTTGAAATTCACAGGGTTGTTTACCCAGTCTACAAGCTCTTTTGCGCCTTTTGCGTCCTTTACCTTGAAAACCGGGGCGCGCGTCATCTCGTCCTTGAATATCCTGGCACTTGCACCGCCGCAGGCTGTGATTACTGAGCAGCCGCGGGTTGCAAGCGGAATATAATAACCCCCGTTTGCATATTCGCCGGTGATATGAAGCGGTCCTGCTACACCGAGCGGTACCTGGATTGCGCCTATCATGTTCTCGATATTGCGTTTTGTGACTTCCCGGGTATTAAAAGAAAAATTAGTAATATGCTTGAGCTCCACTCCTGTAAATTCGGAAACAGCAGTGCGGCGGGCAAGGATGGCTGAATCAATATCCGGCATCCTGTCAGCTTCATGGAAACTGACCTTGGAAGATTTCATTTTCTCGATGAGTTCTCTGTGCATAGATACGTAGATGATTTATTTGGTTAAAAAAGTGACCGTTGCATGGGGTGTTGGTACACAAGGATTAATGGGCGAGACTGACTGCTTATAATTGTGAGCAGGTACGTTGAAAGTCGGGGTGTGCAGAAGGTGAAAAACGATATGTACAGGTTTCGGTGTAAGTACGGGGTTATGGTGAATTGTAGTTAAGTTTATACTTTTATGATTCAGATTTTTGATTTGTATGCGGCTGCAAGTACAGCGGATATTCCACCAGCTCCAAAAAATGTGGTATTATCTAATGGGAAAAAAGTAATGGCAATCATTAAACATACAAATGTAAAACAAATAAATCTAAAAATTAAACTGGAATTAAAAGTAATAGAAACCGTATTAATACTTCGAGTCCAGATGGGCGGTTTTTCATAGGGTAATAAAATATCTTCATTATGAATATCGGTAGAGAAATCTGCAATTATCGTATTAAAATGATTTATATTTCCATTGTTAAAAGCAAAATTAATATCTCTAAGAGATTCAACATAACTGCCATAGTCATTTTCCTTTATACATGGATAGACGTTAAATTTTAGCAAATCCCGAAACTTTTTTAAGGTTGCTTTAGCAGAATGTAAAATAAAATTATTATCAAGTCTATCATCAAATAGTTTAAGGTCATATACAAGTCTGTTTAAGTGGTCTTCAGATTTCTTAGAACTTCTCTCATTTAGAGAATCACCGAGTTTTGCTAAATGATATCTTATTAATTCAAATGTTGTTAGACGTGGAAAGAACAAAATAAGGAGGGACAAGAAAATCATTAAAAAAAAACCAACTAAGAGATACTGAGGTTCATTAAACGCAATAAATGCTATCATAATTATAATTAATAATAAACCGATTGAAATATACAAATATAGAAATATTCGCCTCTTTTTATATTCTTCTCCAATTTCATTTATCGATAGCATATTTTATTAAGATGGGATTCTTTGTTATTTAAATATATCTTTTCATAAATCCATCCCCTCATCTTGATGGTCAATTATTGTATATGAGCCAAGACCAAATTTATATCAATTATTCCATACGCGCCAATCCCTGCGCCGCCCCAAGCACGCCGCCTGGATGGTGCGCAACAAACCCGCGCCCCGCGCGAGGCGGCGGTCCTGCGCTCGGGCAAGGATAATCAACCACGGAGGACACAGAGAGCACAGGGTTGTAAAAGTTCTCTGTGTCCTCTGCGCACCCTGTGGTTTTTGATGCGAGGCGGTTGCATCGGCTTCCTATTGGCGCGCCGAACAGTTGAAAATAGTTAACTCTGAGTTCGTACGAATTCGTATTAGTTCTATCTATGAATTCCGTTCATGGCTGACTCTATGGTTTTTCAAACCAGAAAATAATAAAAAGTCTCGATGAGAGATGTAATTCTTAAATACCTGCCTGTCTAATTAGACACATAAGGAGATAGAAATGGAAAAATATACCCTCTCCGTAGTAATAGAAAAAGATGAATACGGCTATTTTGCAATGTGCCCGGCTTTGCAGGGCTGTTACTCCCAGAGAGACCTATGAGGAAGCACTTGATAAATTACAGATTTTAAAAAATATCTTAGAGCTGTCCGGGCTGTCAAAATAATCTCGCTAATGGTGATATGAAATGTCTAAAACATCTATATTTATAGATTGGTCAAATATTTTCGTTTATGCAAAGAACCTGGGGATTAAAATAGACCCACTGAGACTATGTAACCTGGTATCTAATAATGAACCTGTAATCCAGAGACATTATTTTTCTGCACAAGACCCGGATAATGTAGGACAACAGCGTTTTCATGATGGATTAAAGCAGCGTGGTTTTCTTATGCATACTCATGAATTAGTAGAAAGACCTGGAAAAATATACTGCCCTAACTGTCGTATCGAAGTCAATTATACGTGCACAAAATGCGATACACCTGTAACCTTACCGCCGCATAAGTCAAAGAGAATTGATGTTTTGATAGCGCTTAAGTTACTTCAGACCTCCCATTTATATGAAGAAGCAATATTAATAAGCGGAGACCAAGACTTCATTCCTATAATTGACCATCTTCGCCAGGAAGAAGGCAAGAAAGTTATAATCGCCTCTTTCAGAGAACCATTATCATATGAATATCGCGCCTCATGCGATGAGCTAATTATTTTGGATGACCACATTGAAGAGATAAAACAGATTGTTGAACCACGTGGAGGGCTATGAACCTGATGAACTGACGTTCCACCACGTGGCAATTTATGTTACTTTACTATTAGAAGGTTGCCAGATATATAATTTTCGCTTCAAAAATAAATAATCGAGATAAATATATATTCTAATAAAAACTTATTTTATCGAACAAATGTTTGTTAATATCTATTATACTGATAACTGTGGACTATTTTATTGAGCATAAAATTTATTACACTACCCTCATAAAAACCGTCCATCGATATTGACAGTCAATTATTCCATACGCGCCAAAACATGCGCTGCCACAAACACGCCGCCCGGATGGTGCGCAACAAGAGCCCGCATCCGCCCGCGCGTGAGGCGGCAGTCCTGCGCTCTATCTTGCGCCCGGACAGTCGCGGATAATCAACCACGAAGGACACAAAGAGCACAGGGTTGTAAAAGTTCTCTGTGTCCTCTGCGCACCCTGTGGTTTTTGATGCGAGGCGGTTGCATCGGCTTCTATCGGCGCGCAATACATTCGATTGTAATCGAGTGATTTATATACTTCATTCGACCATAATAGAATCAATGAACAAAGAGATTCTGGTTGAATGGAATCCCCACTGGAATAAGGAGGCAGGAGCAAAGCTGGTTGAACGCGAACTGCTAAAAGACATCGAACAGTGGCTTGAAAGGAAAGAAATTTTAGGATTTATCGGTGTAAGGAGGTCAGGCAAGACCACCTTAATGAGTATTCTTATAAGCCGGTTAAGTTCGAAACTCCCTCCGAAAAACATTCTTTTTGTCAAATGCGATGACGACAGGGTTCAAAAAGAAAACCTGATAGATGATGCAATAAAAAGCTACAGGGAACTCATAAATCCTGAAGGCAGGATATTTGTTTTTATTGACGAAGTGCAAGAGGTAGATAACTGGGAAAATACCCTGAAAAGGATATATGACCTGGAAAAAGACATGAAGCTCATTATTTCAGGTTCAAACTTCTCAATGTTAAAAGAAGATTTCAGCCACAGGCTTGCGGGCAGGATTGCCTACTTTGAAGTTTATCCCTTAAGTTTCAGGGAATTCCTGAAAACAAGGCTCAACATCGAAGATAAAATTTCTGCTTTTTCTAAAAAAGACGAAATAAAACATTATCTCTTTGAATATATGGAACTTGGAGGTTTCCCGGAAGTTGTCCTTGAAAATAATCCCGCCATAAAAAAACAACTGCTTCAGTTCTATTTTGACACAATAATTTACAGGGACATAATAAAAAAACGAGGCATCAGGAACGCAGCAAAGATGGAAAAAATGGTTAATCTATTGCTGCAAAACATATCCAACCCCATGAATTTCAGCAAAGTCGGGAAAGATATTTCACTATCTGTGGATACAGTTGGAGACTATGCAGCAAACCTGAAGGATGCATATCTTGTTTTTAATATGCCGGTATTCAGCTTTTCTGTCAAAGCACAGGAAATAAATCCCAAGAAAATATATTGCATCGATAGCGGAATAAGAAATATAAAAGGATTCAGGTTTTCCCTGGATTACGGACGGATTGCAGAAAATATTGTCTTTATAGAACTTAAAAGGAGAAACTTTTCTGATCCTTTATCCCGAATATTCTATTGGCACGATAAAAACCAGAGAGAAACGGATTTTCTTCTTATGAACGAATTCAAGATAAGCGAAGCTATTCAGGTATGCTGGGATATCAGCCAGCCTGAAGTTAAAGAGCGGGAAGTTGAGGGGTTGCTTTGCGCTTTGAATGAATTTAAGCTGGAGAGCGGTCTTATAATAACCGAGGACTATGAGGGAGAGGAAATCATAGGAGATAAGAGGATAACTTATATGCCTTTGTGGTTCTGGCTTATGTATCCCGACAACGCAATAATTCAGCGGACATAACAGGGATAATAAATATAACGGGATTATCTATACGCGCCAACCCCTGCGCCGCCACAAGTGCGGAACAAGCTCGCATCCGCCCGCACGCGTGAGGCGGCAGTCCTGCGCTCTATCTTGCGCAGGACGGTCGCGGATAATCTCAACCACGGAGGACACAGAGAGCACAGGGTTATAACGTTCTCTTTGACCTCTGCGCACTCTGTGGTTTTTCAAACCAGAAAATAATAAAAAGTCTCACAGGTTAATCACAAGCTGACCTTCCTCGCAGTATTCAAGCATAAGGTCTGCAACTTCATAGGATTCTATCATTTCGACACCTTCGATAAGTTCCTCCTTACTGAAACCTATCATGGCAGATGCCAGTTCACAGCATTTGAATTTGACCCCGATATCAATACATTCAATGACCTTTTCATCATACGAAGGAGTACCATGCTTTCCTTTTTTTGCAAGAAGGACACCCATTGGACCCCAGAGTACGACCTCAACTCGTACACCATGTTCTTGAGGAAAAGCAGGACTTTTGTTACCTTTTTTGTCGGCATCAATGCTTTAGTAGGGATGGAAGGTATTTTAAATTATTTGAAATATCTATCATTGTTAGTCTTTTTTAGATTTTAAAAATTTTTTCACTTCATGGTCGAAGTCGGATTCAAAAAATATATCTTGCACAATTCTATATTTTCCCCATTCACTTTCCGCAAACGATTTTGCTATTTCCGCTGATACTTTACCAGCATTATCCAATATTTCTCTTTCATTAAATTTCAAAAAAGCATCTAATTTTTTGCTCCAGTCTTCCATTGTCATTGGTATTTTTCTCTTTGCTTGGTCTTCGGCATAATCCAAATACATATTTACAATACGATTAAGAGCATCTATTTCATCCTTGTTTAAATAATTTTTAGCAACGGAGACATCAGATTTTAATATTTTTCCTTTAGGTGCTTTTTTCCAAGTCGTTAATCCCATATATGGTTTTTCGCTATCTGCTCTTTGCTGAATTATTTCACTTGCTGTTTGTCCGGTAATAGCAAAATGTAGTTTGTTTTGTACGGTCGCAAAAAATGTTTTGGCAATCATATTATTTGGGTCATAATCCAAAGAAGTGGAATAAATATCAGTAATTTTTTGATAAAATTTTCTTTCACTGGCGCGAATTTCACGGATAATTTCCAGTAGTTCGTCAAAATAGTTCTGCCCAAGATAGCCTTCATTTTTCAATCTTTCTTTGTCAAGCACAAAACCTTTGATGGCAAACTCTTTAAGCACTTTGGTTGCCCACTGACGAAACTGTGTGGCACGAAAAGAATTAACACGATACCCAACAGCAATAATAGCATCTAAATTGTAATGTTTCGTTTTGTATTTTTTATCATCACTGGCAGTTACCGAGAAATCCTCGACAACTGATTTTTCTTCTAACTCCAGTTCTTTAAAAATATTCTTGAGATGCAAAGAAATATTGTCCACCGAACAATCAAAGAGTATCGCCATCATTTTTTGTGAAAGCCACACTGTTTCATCTTGAAAACGAACTTCTAACCCCTCTTGACGAGAATCTGCTGTAAACATTAGAAATTCTGCCGTACTGTTTCTAATTGTTAGCTTATTATTATCTTTTGCCATACTTATTTCTCGCATTTTGCAAACCGCAGTGCTTCTGTCGGGCTTGTGCTCTCGTACCTCGTACACCATGTTCTTGAGGAAAAGCAGGACTTTTGTTACCTTTTTTGTCGGCATCAATGCTTTAGTAGGGATGGAAGGTATTTTAAATTATTTGAATGGGTCAGAAATAATACCATATCGATGAATACTCATCAATATCCAGATTTTCATAGTCATTATTCAGCCGTTTAATATAATCATAGATTGAAACATCAGTATAATTATACGGCTCAACCAGTTCGAACTTTGACTCCCAGGGATAAAAGCGGTACACGCGCCGCCCGTCTTCCATAACCATGATAACCTCATGGTCCTGCCATGCCCGAAGATGCGACTTCCCAAGACGCGGCACATTAAAAACAGGTTCATCAGTCCTTGCAAGACCGGGAAGGAACCGCGCCTCCTCCTTTCGCTCCTGCTCAATCCTTGCAATCGGCACGCGGTAATCAATAGTTTCGTCCTTTCCCTTTGTATTGAAAGTATAATACGGGTCAATACCTGATTTTTTAAGCACTTTCCGAAGCAGGCACGATTCATATTTCTTGCTGTTATAATACGTGAAAACCTGCTGGTTATAGATATTCAAGCCGCTTTTCTTCAGCTTTTTTAATGCAGTCAGGCAATCAGGCGTAAGTTCAGTGGAATGCTCGAAATGCGTTATTATTGCAATTTCACGTTTCCCAAGTTCGTGGTATTTACCCAGTGTCTCGACAAGGTCATCATTAATCCGCTGCGGCATTGTAACCAGAATCCTTGTACCAAGCCGTATCCTGTCTATATGCCAGATAGCAGAAACTTCGGACAACAGCCAGTCAATAATCGAATTATCAAGAGTCAGCGGGTCACCGCCAGTAATCAGGACTTCCGTGATATTCGGGTTATCCCGTATCCATTGTAATGCATTTACCATGGTTTCCCTTGAGAATACTGCATCTTTTATGTCTGTAATTTCCCAGTTCCTCTGGCAGTAAACGCATATCTGGGGGCAGGAATCAAAAGGTTTGAGAATAAGTATCTGGGGATACCGTCTGGTTATCCCGTTTATCGGGCTTGTTGACCCTTCACCCATGAAATCAAGATTTGTGCCCTTCTTTTCACTACGGGTATAGTTCGTGCAATAATCCACACTTGGCAATACCTGCGCCCTTATTGCGCGGTCGTATTTTCCTGTATTTCCCATGTCAAAAAGCGAAAGATAGTAAGGCGTTATCTGGAAGGGGATGCCGTTATCTCGTGCGAGTTCAAGCCCTTTTATCTCATCATCACCCAGTTTCACTATTGCCTTTAGCGTATCAATATCATGGATGATGTTTTTAAGATGCCATTTGTAATCCTGCCAGTCAGACTCGCCAGCATTGAAATATTCCAATATGAGTTTCTTGTTATGTTTTCTATCCTCCATAAGGTCAATATCCAGTCCTGTCCTGTACTTTTTGAAATACTCTTCCATGTTCGAGGAGTACTGGTCGAGGGATTTCATGCGCTCGGTTGCAGCCTCAAGCCCGTTTAATTTCAGGAAAGCAGGCACGTCCTTTTCAGTATACAGCCCTGAATCGCAATTAATACCTTTAAACAGGTGGATAAATTCACAGATGAAACCTTCTTTCAGTTTGTAAGGGCTGGTTTTTTTCCTTGCAGCCCTGTAGAGTAAGTTCAGTGCGGAAAATTTTGTAATTTGTTCATTTTCCGAACGGATGATGTTCTTGAAAACCCTGATAGTTTCCTTTGCGTTGTTCCTTTCAAGGAGGTTGATATTCTGGAAGTATTTGTCAGAGTATATATTAAAAAGACGCCTCTCAATACTGTTCAGGTAATCCATAATCCTGCTTCTTGCATCGTGCAGGCTGTTGCCTGACTTTAAAATCCGGTATATGCGGGGGTCGCATTCCCACAGGGTTTCTAACAGTTGCTTTTTGTCGTATTGAAGTAGTTCTTTCATGATAATTAAAGGAGGGTTTTGTTATTTAATAAATTTAAAACGGTATAATCAGACTGCCACTTATAGAAATTATCCCGTTTTTGGGACGGTTGAAAATACAATTAAGACTACTGACCTCAACCTTTATATGTTTTTCTTCATGTCCAATTTTAGTTTTTCAGTTTTTTTGCAATTCTTCCAGTAATTCCTTTGCCCTGTCTGCCCTGACCTTTTTCTCCCCGACCATGATACTTGCAATCTTATCAACAAGGTCTCCCGTAGCTCCTGCTTGAATTGCCACGTTCCTTGAATGAAGACCCATGTGTCCTCTCTGGATGCCTTCTGTGGCAAGCGCACGCATTGCAGCGAAATTCTGCGCAAGACCAAGTGCTGCAAACACTTCTCCCATTTCAGTTGCAGTTTTCACGCCGAGAATCTTCACGGCAGCCCGCGCGATAGGGTTTGTCTTTGTTGCGCCGCCGACAAGACCAACTGCCATTGGCATCTCAATCGTAGCAACAAGGTCGCCGTCCTTGTTTTTCTCATATCTCGTTAGCGGGGAATATACGCCGCTTCGTGATGCAAAGGAATGCGCGCCTGCCTCAATGGCTCTTGTATCGTTGCCTGTTGCAAGGACTGCCGCACTCACGCCGTTCATGATACCTTTGTTATGGGTGGATGCACGGTACGGGTCAGATGCTGCAAAATTGTATGCTGCTATGATGCCGTCAACCACACTTTCCCCACCGACCGCATCCTTATTGAATACTGCTTTTGCCCGCACGAGGCGTTTGTCAGCGAAATTCGAGATTATCCGCAGGTACACGCGTCCGCCGGTAATTTTCTCGATATACGGAGCCACCGCTTCTGCCATGGTGTTCACGGCATTTGCTCCCATGGCATCCCTGCAATCAACGATTAGATGGGTGACAACCATTGGTCCGCCTGGTGATTCGACAACCCTGACTTCAACGTCTTTTGCGCCGCCTCCGAACTTGACAAGTATTGGGTCAACCTCATTTGCCTGTTTGATAATCTCATCCTTATTCTCAAGAATGGTCATCCTTGCGCCGTGCGGGTCTGCAATTCCCACAGCCTGGATTTGTCCTATCATGACAGGACCTGTATTGCTTGTTGTGAAACCCCCGGCATCACGTGCCATTTTTGCGCTGTTGCTGGCAGCAGCTATGACAGAAGGCTCTTCAGTTGCCATAGGAATAAGGTAATCCTTGCCGTTTACAAGGAAGTTGACAGCAACACCCATTGGCACTTCCATGACGCCGATAACGTTCTCGACCATCCGGTCTGCTGCATCGATGTCCAGCGCGCCTGTGGTGCTGATGTCAGATACCTCCTCAGTTGTGAGACCTGAGAATTCTGATACTGATTTTAGCCTGTCAGCCGGACTTAATTTATAGAAACCTGATATTTTGGAAGTTTTCGTCATTGTTATATCACCCGCAGATGGATTTTAGATGACTGTGAGGTATAAATAAATATTGGCTTCTGGCTTATTCCGGGGTGGCAACGACAGCAACTACTAAGAAGATACTCAAATTATCCGTTAACTTATCGCCCTGTCAGGCTACACCGAGATATCTTGCAACTGCTGCGAGGATTAACACCACGACAATCACGACGATTATTTTCTCGTGGATGCACATACCCTCTTTTGCCTTGCAGCTTTCCATTGTACACATTTTGGACAATTTTTCCACCTCAAATATATAATGTTGAATTGTATTATTTAACTCTATCGTCACCCTACAGTTTTAAGTCATGCAGGAAATTTTGTGATAATATCACAAACTTAAAAATAGATGCTATAAAATTAAAATAGCCCGGCAAGGATTCGAACCTTGGTCGCAGGATCCAGAGTCCCGCATGATTGACCACTACACTACCGGGCTGCAATACGATGGCTCATTAACATGCTTTTAACGTATTAATTTATCGGAAATCCCAGTATTTGCCCTGTATTTTTTTTATTTCGCAAAGTCGTTCCCTTACAACGGAATCCGGCACACCATTCATATCCGCTACAATCTCTTTTCCTGTAAAGGCTTCAAGTATCGAGGCAACTGAGTCTGCAAGCATATCAAGAGCGTATCCGCCTTCAAGCACGGCAGCCGTTTTCCCGCCGCATGTTTTTTTCGCTATTGACAGTACAATGGCAGCAAGCGCCCCGAAACCCCCTGCACTCATCCTCATCCGCGCAAGCCCGTCGTTGGCGCATGCATCCTGCCCTGCTGAGATGAGGACAATATCAGGTGAAAATTCAAGAGCTGCGGGAACGAGAATTTCCTCAAAGGCTGCAATGAATCCTGCATCACCCGTTCCAGAAGGCAGGGGCACGTTGATATTATACCCCTCACCGTCCCCTGTCCCGACCTCGTCCAGCCAGCCGGTTCCGGGATAATGGGGATATTCGTGTGTCGAGAAGTAAAGCACCGACGGGTCGTTATAGAATGCAGCCTGTGTCCCGTTGCCATGATGGACATCCCAGTCAACAACCAGCACGCGTTTTTTCCCTTTTTCCTGTGCATGTCGCGCAGCTATCGCAATATTATTGAATATGCAGAATCCCATGCCCCTGTCAGGCATTGCATGGTGTCCCGGCGGGCGAACGAGTGCAAAAGAGGTGTCAAGGTCACCGATAACGGCATCCACAGCAGCAATCGCCCCGCCAGCTGCAAGACGCGCCACATCAAAGGAATCACGGCACATCAGGGTGTCCGGGTCAAGCTGGCGCTCCTGTCCGGAATACAGTTTTGCTTTTTCGATATAATCAGCAGTGTGGACGTACCTGAGTTCATCGACAGATGCAGCCTGCGGCTCGATATGGGTAAACCGCTCAAGCATCCCTTTTTCCCTGAGCCGGGAAAAAATTGAGAGCAAACGCTCTTTCCTTTCTGGATGCGTGCCTGTTTCGTGTTTCAGGTAATCGGGATGGTAGATTATCCCGCACTGTTTGCTGTTACCTGGCAAATCCGTGGAAAAAAATAATTATACGAGCTTCTTCCCTGCATCAGGACCGTAGGTCGCATTGTAAATCTCTTTCACGTTAAAGACAAAGGCTGCTTTTCCGGGAAGTTTCCTTGCGTCTGCCATTCCTTTTGCGATATCGAACCTTGCGCCGCTTGTTTCGATTGTGATTGTGCCTTTTATCTGGTAGGATTTCTTGGCTTCGCCGTCATAGGCTACTATTGCCATATTGGGGTTTGCTTCGATGTTTTTCCTTGTCTTGTTGAAGAAGTTATCTACGAGCAGTATGGTTTCGTCATCAAGTACTTTCCACATTGTTACAAAGACGACATTGGGTTTCCCGCTCTTGTCTGCGGTTGCTATCGGTAATGGAACCTGTTTAGTTACAATATTCTTTATGTCTGAAGGCATCTTAACCATAATTTATCACCTTTGTTCGTTTAGTTTGCCTGATTGATATAAGTTTTGATTTTGTGGGGTTAGAAACATCTATTCTGAAAAACATCTCATATTCCGATACTTATTTTTACTAAAAACCCTTTTTAACATATTATGTTATACGTGGTGGTACATACTCACAAACCTGAATCATGCCCGATAGATAAACCAGAGATTTTAAAAAACACATTCAGCCTTATCTCTTCAGCAGAACATTCTAAAAAAACGGGAGTAAACGTGTTTGGAAGCTACCATGCACCGCCGGAACATACTCTTTTTTTTATACTGGAAGCTGACAGGTACGAAAAAATCCTTGATTTCATGAAACCATTAATGACCCTCGGGACAGCAAATATTGTACCTGTATCACCTCTGGGTAATGTTGTTGAAAAATGGCTTGATGTGTTAGGATTTTTATCTGAAAGTGATAATAGCGGGAAAAAATGGTAATGAGCATGTTTATAGGTTCCATTAACCTTATAAAACCGCACACCAGATATTACTAATAGGGATGGTATCCAGAATAAGGATTTCAAGACAGGAAGCCGGGTTGGTACTCGGTCCATTGCTTTTCCTGATTATCATATTTTCAAGCCCCGAAGGGATGGGGTGGAGCGCAAAAGCCGTCGCTGCTGGCACTGCATGGATTGCATGCTGGTGGCTAACCGAAGCCATTCCCATTCCAGTGACCTCGCTTCTGCCGATTATCCTGTTCCCGCTTATGGGAGCGCTTGAAGTCGGGAAAGTCACAGCCGAGTACGGCAACCAGATAATCTTCCTGCTCATCGGCGGGTTCTTTATTGCCATTGCCATGGAAAAATGGGCACTCCATATCAGGATTGCGCTTCTCATCGTCCGCGCAATAGGAACAAGCCCAAGGAAAACAATCGCAGGGTTCATGGTTGCAACTGCTTTCCTTTCTGCCTGGATAAGCAACACAGCCACTGCCATGATGATGATACCGATTGCATCTGCTGCTATATACCATGCATCAAAAAAAGGCGAAGACCAGAACTTCAATATCGCGCTCATGCTTGGCGTAGCTTATTCTGCCTCAATCGGCGGAACAGCCACCCTTATCGGCACAACCCCGAACCTGATATTCGCAGGCATATACCGAACCTTTTACGGCACTGAAATAACTTTCCTGAAATGGGCATATTTTGGCGTTCCGCTTGCCGGTTTACTGCTTGTTGTGTGCTGGGCATACCTTGTATATGTAGCATACCCGCCAGCGGTAAAACCAGCAGCCTCAGGAATGGAGGGAGAAATTGTAAAACTTGGCAGGACATCATCACAGGAGAAAAGGGTGCTTGTAGTATTCCTGATGACAGCCTTCCTCTGGACAACAAGGGTGCTCTGGGGCAAATACCTGCCTCTTGTTAATGATTCAAGCATTGCCATTTTCGGCGCGTTCCTGCTTTTCCTCATACCATCCGGAAAGGGCGGCACACTGCTGAAATGGGATGATGCGGTAAAACTTCCGTGGGGAGTTGTGCTTTTACTTGGCGGCGGGCTTGCGATTGCAAAAGGATTTACAGAAACCGGTCTTGATGCATGGGTTGCAGGACAGCTTTTTTTCCTGAAAGGTATGCCGTATATCCTGGTTATAATGGCGGTAGTAATCCTTACCAAATTCCTGACAGAAATAACATCAAATACCGCCACTGCTACTATTATCATACCGGTTAGTGCATCCCTTGCTGCTGTGATTGGTATAGACCCAATGGGATTGATGATTGCAACTGCCATGACTGCTTCCCTTGCTTTCATGCTGCCTGTGGCTACGCCTCCCAATGCTATCGTGTTTGGTACGGGTTATGTTACAATTCAGCAGATGGCAAGAGCAGGCATCTGGATGAACCTGTTGAGTATTGTAATTGTCACGCTGTTTTTTTCATTATGGTGAAGGGTTGGGAAAATCCCGGGACGTTCCTATACCTGTTGAAATCCCGATACTTCACGTAAGAGAATAAAAAGCCTATAACCACTGGTTTTTCATATCTTTTTCCATACAAGTACGGCAGCCAGTACCATTAGCAATCCCGTCACGTAGAACGGCACCTCAAATCCAAGATAACCTGCAAAGCTTCCCCCGAAAAGCGGTCCGACTGTCATTCCTGCACCATAGGCTGCTGTTATTGTGCCCATATTCTTACCAACATTTTTCCCCCCGGATATTTTGCTTGCAAGTGCCATGGCAGGCGTGTCTATCATAGCCACACCAATTCCCTGCAATGCTCTTATGACTATCAGGCTGCCAATATCCGGTACATAAGCAAGCGCCAGGTTAAGCGGCGCTGATAATAACATGCCTGTGGTTATCATCTTTTTCTGTCCTATCCGGTCTGATAATGTGCCAAAAGGTATCTGGAATATCAATCTTGTGAGCATAAAAGCAGATACTGCAACACCAAGCAAGAACTCTGACGCATTGAGCCTGACCTCGTATTCAGGGAGGAGCGCTGCAATCATCATCAAACCAAGCATGGTCAGGAACATGGCAAAAGCGAGTATCCATATCTTAACGTCTTTTTTATCGCTGGTCTTGTCATCTTTTTGTGTTTCCTCTCCCTGTGTCTCCCTGACAAATATTTGCACAAGGACGAAACTCATTATACCCAGTACCGCGCAAATGTAGAATGCTATATCATAACCGTAAAATGTAGCAGCAGCTCCCCCGACAAGAGGACCGAACCCGAACCCAAGCCCTCTTATTGTCGAATATACACCCAACGTTTTTCCTCTTGTACCTTCTGTTGAAAGATGGATTACCATAGTGATAATTGCAGGAAATATCACAGCAACTGCCATTCCATGAAGGAACCTTATGACAAGGAGTCCTTCAAAAGTGGATGTCCGGGCATATAGTAATGATAAGATAAAATACAAAATAAACCCGGCAAGAATGAATGGTTTTCGTTTGTCAAGACGGTCGAGAAGCCTGCCGGTGATAGGCTGGAATGCAGCCATTGCCAGCCCAAAAATACTGGCAGCAAGCCCTGCTTTCATCATCAGGGGCATGTCAAGGAACGAAGATTTAAGACCGATAATGTACAGGGGAACAAGAGTTATCAGCATCCCTGAACCAAGGTCAGAGAAAAAATTAGAAATGGAAAGGATATAGACCTCTTTTCTCACCGAGCCCGGCACTTCTTTGTTCAAGACAGCATCCTCACAGGTCGTCTACCGAGATATTATGGTATCCCGATTTCAAGACTTCATAAATGATATTCGTCTCGATTTTCTCAATTTCTTTCCATTTCCTCAGGTTTTCCACAAGGTTATTGAGTATCATCTGGTCTCTTGCAAAACATGCGGCTACTATTGAGTGCGTTGGTCCAAGGGAAAGGGAAACAAAAAAAAACTCCTTCATGGATGCTATTTTCTCTGCGATTTTCCTGGTATCAGAGCCGGGAATAAGGGAAATCCCGATAAAAAAAACGTTCTTGTAGCCCAGTTTACATGGATTGAGGTTGGCTTTTATATTAATATAACCCGCATCTTCAAGCTTTGTCCGCCTCCTTTTCACAGTATCGTGGGATACACCCACCCTACGGGCTATCTCCACATCATCCATTCTTCCATCCTGCTGGAGCAATCCTATTATCTTCCTGTCTAAGTCATCCATGTTAATCCAAAACGGTTTATTGTTCTGCGAATTATACGCACAAAACTTTAAGTATTTATGTAATATTACGCATACTTCTATAAGAATCTAATTGAAAAGGAGTTTAATAATGAAAATAATAGGAATAGTAGGCAGTCCGAGAAAGAACGGGAACACGGATATTTTAGTGAATGAAGTCCTGGAAGGAGCAAAAGAAAATGGCGCTGAGGTAGAACGAATATTCCTGAACGACCTGGATTTCAGGGAATGCCAGGCGTGTGACGGGTGCAGGGTAAATGGTAATTGCGTACTTGATGATGACATGAGTTCAGTTTACAGGAAGCTGATAGAAGCAGATGGCATAGTCCTTGGCACACCTGTGTATTTTTTAAATGTAACTGCACAGTTAAAGAAATTCATTGACAGGTGCCGCTGCTTATTTAATGACAGGTTTGAATCAAAACTGAATGGTAAGAAAGGGGTTGTTGTTGCAGTATGCGGGAATCCTGACATCACGATGACAGGGTCAACTGTGAGTAACCTGATGAATATCATGAGATTCTCAGGGATGGATTTTGTTGGCAGCGTTGAAGGGTCTGCCGTGAATAAAGGAGATATCGGGAACAGTGCCAATGTAATGAAAAAAGCAAGGTCGCTTGGTATCGATATGACAAACTGAATAACACTAAAAAGTAGAAGACTACTGTTCAAACCTCAAAGCATCCACAGGTTTCATCTTAGCCGCATTCCTTGCAGGCACGACACCTGAAATTACGCCCACCAATATCGAGAAGGTAAGCGCAAAGAAAATTAGCTGGGGTGGAATAACAGTAGTCATAGTTCCTCCAGGTCCTATCATCCTGAGACCGACTGATGATATTAACACTGATATCAGAATGCCGGTAGTTATCCCGATAACTCCTCCAACGACCCCGAACAACCCGGATTCCATAAGGAAAAGCCTCATCACTTCGTTATCCGTGGCACCAAGGGCTTTGAGCAATCCAATCTGGCGTGTCCGCTCCATAACAGACATGAACATGGTATTTGCTATACCAACAGCCCCAACAAGAAGCGAGACAGCGGCAATTGCGGCAAGGAACATGGAAATGGACTGGGTGACACTGCTTATCTGCTGCTGGATTGAAGCAAAAGCAGTGACGGTAAAATCTTTTGTTCTCGGATTGACATGCCGCGACATCATAAGCTTCTGTTCAATATCAGCTTTCACACTATCAACTAACGACTGGTCTGCTATCTTCACAGTGATGGAAGTGAACTGGTTCCGTGATACATTTTCAGTAACCACATCACGCGCTGAATCCGCAGGCATATATACAGCATTATCAGTTCCCCCGAATCCGCCTGATTCGGTAAATATCCCAACAATCTTGAATGTCTTGCCGCCAATTATTACAGGTCTGTTCTGGGTAACCGGCTGTAAAAAAACGTCATGGGCTAATGAGTATCCTATCACAACCGCATTGGAATCACCGGGCTGGAGAAGCCTCCCTGCTTCAAGGTCTGTTGTAACCATTGCGCGCCATACCGATGTATCAACGCCGCTTATGGATACTGATGTTTTTTCAGTACCGATTATCATTTCCGACCTGCCTGAAACCATGCCGTTTGCATAAAGCACACCAGACACCTGTTTAATCACGTTCAGGTCTTTATCCGTCAGTGTCTCAGAAGATACTCCTCCACCGGAGCTATGCCCGCCTCCGAAACCTGTGGCTCGCGAAAACCCCGGAGTAACTGTCATAAGGTCTGCTCCAAGGCTCCCCAGGTTTGCCTGCACACTTGCCTGCATTCCTTCGCCTATCGAGATAATTGCCACAATCGCAGCCACGCCTATCACGATGCCGATTATAGTAAGCCAGCTTCGCATCTTGCTTTTCTTAACATGGCTTAATGATAACCTGAAAATATCAATATTTTTCATTTATCTTTGCCTTTTATCTTCCTGTAATAAGTGATGATTTTTATTCTCTGCCAGTACACAATGATAACACCTGTTACTACAAGAAGCCATGTTGTGAAACTTGTGCCCCCTGACCCGCTTGTCCTGGCTTGCGCTGTGGCTGATGATAAATCAACGACAAGCGCTTTTATCTCTTTGTGCCTTTTCCCGCTCGTATCTGTGTATTGTATTTCTACTTCAAGGGCGTTGCCAGTGCCTTTTTTTGTAACCTGGAATATGGCAGATGTATAATCGCCGGGATTTAAATTTCCAAGAACCGAGGAACTGCTTCCAGCAACAGAATAATTCTCCTGGCGCGGCAGGCTAACCGTAACCGCACTGGCTGTGTTTACTCCGATATTTGCAACATTCAGGGAAAAAGAACCCACTGTCTCCTGGTAACTTATCTCGAAATCGGTTGTTCCTGCAACGACAAGCCCGATATAATCAGTGGATGAATAATTGTTCTGACCTGTAATTTTCACTGGAAGATTATACACTCCTGGACGGGCAGCAATATCTACAGCCAGGTCAAAAACAATCTCGGCTTCATCTCCTGCTTTCAGGTTACCGATGAAAAACTGGGTTCCGCTGCCAAGGATGGAAAACACAGATTTCATTTCATTATCTGCCAGGCTTATTTCAACTACTGCATTTTCTATCGTGCCAGTGCCTTTGTTTTTAATCGTCAGCGTTTCCCGGTTTATGCTCATCGGCTCTACAATCCCAAGAGTTGAATTGAGGAACATTATTTTGGGCGTGCCTTTGATGGTTAATATCCTGTCCTCAAGCTTTGTCGTTGATTGAGCCGCGCTATCTGTTCCGCGTGAGGTAATATAAACATCAAAATAATAATCCCCTTCAAGGGTTTCAGGGTTTATGTGAATCCGAAACTTTGCTGTCCTTTCTTCACCCCATTTTTCTATTGTTCCCAGCGTATCAACATCATTAAGCAAAGTCACTGCCCGGATTGATGCTGAATCTTTAGGTACGAGTTTTACAGAAACATCGTATAAATTAGTTCCATACCCCAGGTTTTTTATTGGCACATAAACATAGGTTGTATCACCCGGATTAACAGGCGCGCTTTCTGTCACAAGATAATTAGAGCTTGCAAATGCAACCGGCGCAAGCAATAATATCGTTAGAATAAATAAAAATTTTTTCATGTTCCACCTTCGATTTTTCCATCCAGCATTTTCACGATTCTTCCTGCATATTCTGCAATTCCCATGTCATGTGTTATCATCACGATTGTCAAACCTTCATTGTTCAGGCGCTTGAAAACATCCATTATCCCGCGCCCTGATTTTGTATCAAGATTCCCTGTTGGCTCATCTGCAAGAAGAATGGAAGGACCTGTTGAGAGTGCTCTTGCTATCGCTACTCTTTGCTGCTGTCCTCCTGATAATTGCGCAGGGAAATTAGACCCGCGGTCAGATAACCCGACTGCATCCAGCAGGCTTTTTGACTTTTCTTCTATCTCAACATCAGGGAATTCATGAATCCTCATTGGCAGCTTGATATTTTCAAGAGCTGTCAGTGTAGGATAAAGATTAAAAGTCTGGAATACGAACCCGATTTTTTTACCTCTTATGCGCGCAAGTTCATTGTCTTCAAATTCCGATATATCACTGCCTTCGAGGAATATCTTTCCGCTTGTCGGAATATCAAGGCAGCCTATCATGTTTAACATGGTTGATTTTCCGCATCCGCTTGGTCCTGTGATAGCAACGAATTCTCCTGGTACGACATTCAGGTTTACTCCCTGGAGGGCATGTACTTCAAACTCGCCCATCTGGTAAATTTTCCTGACATCCTGCAATTCCATTATTGTTTCGGTCATGTTCCCGCCCTGAATAACCGCTGTGGAAGCCAGTGTCTGCTATCCCCGTATTTAGTATTCTGGTATTCCTCCATCCATCCGCTGTATTCCACGTTGCTTTTTCTTACAACCTCACCTGTATCCATATCAACAAGTGCGGTAAAGGTTACATTCCCATGATTAAGAATCACAAGGATGACTTTTTTTTCTCCGGTTGGTGTGGATATTTTCCGACCGTGTTCTGCTGATGTAATATTATAATCGTAACCTTCAAGCTCTTCTTTTAACTCGTTTTTTGCAGAATCTATCGCGAACGCCTTTTCATCCTCATTGAGTTTAAATAGAAGTGTCTCAAAATGATAAAAACTGACACCTGCAACAAGAATTAGCAAGCCGATCATTACCAGTGCAAAGACTTTCCATTTATTCATATATTTCATCCTGCTAGAAGATGAAAGAGCATATATGAGTTCCCCGGAATATCATGAAAGCAGTTGTGAAAAAGTGAAATAACCCTTTACCCTTTTTTCAACAATACCCTGTTTCCCATCCCGTCCCTCTGGCGAAATATCAGCCCTCTTTTCTCAAGCCTGTCAAGAAGCCTGCTAACTTTGGGTTCTGAAAAACCTGTCATTGAGACCAGATTCCTTTGCAGTATGTTGTTGTTTTCAACGATATATTTGAACAGGGATTGTTCATCTCCTTCAAGCAGCATGTCAACCGCTAACTGCGAATTACTTGTATCCTTTTGTTCTGTGTCTGCTGTTGTGTCATTTTTAAATTCGGTTGGTGCGTTTTCTTTTGAAGACAGGATTATGTAAAGGAAAGCCATGCCTCCAAACCATGCCGCTATTATGAAAAACAATACATCGTTAAATGAGAAAAACGAAACCGCCTCTATCGGAACAGCCCTACCGTCTTCTAATATAAGCTGGACGCCACCTGTTGACAGGAGTTTATTAGCCAGCAGCACCACTGATATTATTAATACAATGGCTGCTGCCAGGATATTATACATTTCCTTGTTTGGTTTGGGTTTCATTTTAT
>PGYG01000026.1:15343-27585 GCA_002839545.1 Candidatus Methanoperedentaceae archaeon HGW-Methanoperedenaceae-1 | reverse complement strand
CCTGTTTTTCCATCCTGCCGATGACATCGTCTAAACTGGCAAGGACATGCTGGCACCGGTCTATTTCAGCATCCACACCGCTTTTCATATCAGATGATGATGACAGGTCTTCTAATCCCGAGGACAGGCGCTCAATATCCTTGTCTGTTACATTTCCGCAAAAACCGGAATCATGCTGTCTTATCATTTTTAAAACCAGGATCGCAGAATTTATTGAGTCAAGATTCCTTGAAAAAAATACCAGTTCCTTTTCCGGTACCACCTGCCATGTTTCTGCCCGTTTGAGGTCAAGGAACTCATAATCGATATCATCAGGAAAATCAATAGTGGCAAAAGCAGTATCCATTATAACATGAGAATAGCCGCGGGCTACGTCCACTGCTTCGCCAGGGTTTGAAACAAGCTGTACTGAAATCGGGAACCTTTTAGCAAGCTCAAAGTTTTCAGGGGTTGCCGCTAAGAGTCCTGAGAGTTCGCTTTCGTCAAGTTTACCAGCCATCCCGATGATGTTTCCAATCTCTTCCTGAAGCTTTAGAATCCTCTCTTTCTTACCAGACGGGTATGGTATGTACAGCCGCAGTTTGGTTTTTGCGTAACCTGTATGGGCAAAACCCGACATCCTGTCCATTAAGCGTTCGTATATCCCATAAGCCTCTGTGGTTTTCAGGAAATCGCGGATACCCACGCCTTCGTTTGCGGCATGCGCTTCCTGTATAAGCGATATTGCGGATTTTTCAGTCATCCCTTCAACCTCGCACAGTGCTGCAATCTCGCCGTTTATTACCGCATCAAGCGCCTGCTTTTCAGAACCGAAATGCTCTGTCAGCCTGTTTGCGCTTTTTTCTCCAATCCGTGGTATATCCCTGAGGTTTTTTATCATCCGATACCCTTCTCTCCTGATGAAGGCTGTAATTTGTAAGGTTAACTCCAATGTCTTATACTAATAAAAGTATTTACTTATCGGAAGGATTTTATGAAAATCGCAAAGGATACGTTATCATTCATTCTTGAAGTTTGTAAATCATCAGCCCCTCTTGAATTTGCAGGAATGCTCCAGGCAGACGGTGATGTTATTACGGAAGTGGTCGTGGTGCCTGGAACCAGCTCGAGTGAAAATAGTGCGGTCATGCAGCTTTTCATGCTTCCCAACATTCATACTGTTGGAACTGTCCACAGCCACCCGTCAGGAAACCGCCGCCCTTCCGGCACTGACCTTGAACTGTTCACGAAAAAAGGGAACTACCATATTATCGTTGGCGCGCCGTATAACACTTCAAGCTGGACGTGTTATAATAAGAAAGGTGAAACGATGAAACTTGAAGTTGTGGATTATGATTTCGGGGACGAGATGGATATATTTTAAATAGTCCGGTTACCTGTTTGTTATTATGAGCGAATACTGGGGCATGCCTGAAAAGGAATATGACCTTTCACTGTTTCAATTTGCCAGGGATAAATTATCAGAAAAGGGGTATTCGGTACTTAGCGAGAGGGTTGAAGTATGCAGCGGGGCTGGTGCGCTTACCCTGACTGCGATTATAGGAACCGGTGATTCAAGGTTCGGGCTGTACCTCCACGATGGCGCAAAACATCGAAAGAGCAGGGGACCTCCGGTTATTAAGCTCCTCAGGCTGCTGGAAGGGATGAAAACAGCAGAAGACCTCAGGCTTTTCGTGATAAACCACCAGCATGATTTTGACATCATACTTTCACCGGTTGATGCGGATATGGCTGGCAGGGTCGAGAGGGATATGAAAGAAATATACATGCACCTGTATAACCTGAAGATTAAGGACATGTATGATAATGACCTGAGCAATGCTGCTGATGTTTTGAGGAAACGTATGAGAAGGGTTATCAGGGAATTGTGATGGGGTTGGGATTATTGGATTCAGGGTTAATTTATGATGCTTTTTTTTTTGTGTTTTATAATTTTGGTTCTATTTAACATTGGGTAGGTGAAGAAAAAGGCGGCGCAATCAAAATCTATGGGGAAGATGGCAATATCTACATTTCGCAAAAAAGGCATGACCAAAAGATAAGTGAATACTAACTGAAAAATAAAAAAGAAAGAAGGTACTGGTTACCTTCTTCTAACAACTATTGCTACAATCATTGCTGCTATTGCAAAGAACAAACCAAACCCTGGTGTTTTTTCAGGCATCTCTGTCTCTTTTGCAGGTGTTTCAGCGGCAGGTTTTACATATTTATGTAAGCCATCCTTCGCATACGTTGATGCCCATGCTTTGTCCTTACCAGTATGGCAGCCAAGGCACGCAAAATCAAGCGTTATATAGCCCATAGCTAATTTTCCATCGTCTGAGAACATCTTTGCGTTGGGGTCAGAGTTTATCTTAAACAGGTGTTCCTTCACATCACCTGTGAACTTTGCGATGTCACCAACAGCAGATTTACCGGTTTTTGGCATATGGCAGTCAATACACTTTACACCTGCTTTCTGCATTGTGCTTCCAGTGAAATCCGTATTCTGCTTGGAATGACATGTTGCACATTGTGCTGTTATACCCGCGCCTTCGGTCGGGTTAGTCTGACCGACATGAACTCCTTTATGCGGGTCATGACATGAAACGCAGTTAAGTTCCTTATGCGGGCTGTTCAGGAATTCCGGATACTGTTCATGATGCTCAACGAATCCATCTTTTGACATTATCTTAGCATCATCTCCCCCTCTTGTGTGGCACGCGCCGCACATAGCAGCAGATTTATTCACTATAATTGCAACTCCCTTACCGCCGCCAGCTTTAATATGCTCACTGCCCGGACCGTGGCACGCCTCGCAGCCTATGGACTTTTCTTCCCATGTCCCGACAATTCCGGGTTTATTAGCCTGGCTGCCTGCGAGAGAATAACCTGTCGTGTGGCAGTTTCCGCAGTCGAATTTCTTGACAGCACCTGGGTTGTAATCCACCCACCCTTTTGTTGCAAGGTTATACTGGTTCGAACCGTTGGTTTTCCGGTCAGCGCCAGTCTTTGTAATTATGTAACCGTCAAGACCTATGAACCGTGCTTTCCAGCCCCATCCGCCAATGACAAGGTAAATATCATCATAAGTATACCCGTCTGGTGCAGGTACAGGCGGTGAATTAAATGCCTGTGCTTCAGCAGGCGTGTTTAATTTATACGGATGCCCTGTCGTTTTCCAGCCATCATACTTTTCAGTGTGGCACATTTTACATGATTCAGACCCTTTATACGTTGATGCAGGATCTGGTTTTGCCACAGGTACCTTATGTTCACCAATCACGTAATCTTTGGCATATGCCCCATTGACAGAAAAAACCATCATCAAGGCAACCACCATAAACAAACAAATTCCTTTATTTATTTTCAATATTCAACCCTCCTGTAAATATTTACAGTATAAAATGAATTATCGTTATTATAACTTAAGTGTTGTGTATGTTTTTGCCAATAAACGTACACATGAAACAGGATATTACAGTAAATGAACCTTAAAATCGGAACTTCCGGGCTAAACCTCGTAATTGGGAATATTACCGAACAGGAAACTGACGCTATTGTCAATGCAGCCAATTCAAGCCTCATGGGCGGCGGTGGTGTGGACGGTGCAATTCACAGGGCGGGAGGAACTGCAATACTGGAAGAATGTAAAAAACTCAGGAAAACAACACTACCTGACGGTCTGCCAACAGGAAAGGCAGTCATAACAACAGGCGGGAAACTCAGGGCAGGAAAGGTTATCCACACAATCGGTCCAATCTGGAAAGGCGGTGACTGCGGCGAAGCTGAACTGCTTGCAGACGCCTACAGGAACAGCCTTTTGCTTGCCCTTGAAAACAGGATAAAATCCATCTCTTTCCCTTCCATAAGCACAGGTGCGTATGGGTATCCGGTGGATAAAGCAAGTGAGGTAGCCATTAAAACGGTAATTCAATTCCTTGAAGACAACAAAGGGCTGGATGAGGTCAGGTTTGTGCTCCACAGCGCGCATGACCTTATGGTTTATGAAAAAACGTTGCAGGAACTTATAAAGCATAATCGGAAGCAACAGGATTTACAAGGATAAAGGTTATATTTCTTTAATAATAACATTAGGTGCATGGCGGAGCTTGGAAAAATAGACAGACCCAATTCGGAAAAATTCGGGAATAAAAGGAAACTCTATGTTATACCGGTTTTCCCGTTTGAAGAAATGTCATCACATTTTAACCTTGAAACTGCGAAAATAGAGCGGTTCTGGGGCGAGGTGCGTGAGAAAATCGAGCATTTCATATCGGTTTACGGGAATATCAGCACTTTGTATGTCGAGGGGATTAGTGAAGATAACGGGAACGACCTGAAACCTTTTGAGAAATACGGGACAGGAAGCAACCATTTCAAATTACTGAAAAACCTTGTGGACAAAGGTGCTAAAATCAGGGGCATTGATAAGGAAGCACATCACGACAAGCTTAAACTTGTTTATGAGGAGTATTCCAAATCCTTCCTCCCTGAGATAAAAGAGCTCCACGAGGTTTTCTTCGGCAGGGATATTGATTTTGACGGATGGAGGAAGTTCCTGACTGACCGTATCCAGGAAATACAGGGTGAAATGACAAAATTCATGTCAGGGCTTCTGGAAGAGATACCAGAAAATACGAACGGCGTACTTATTATAACCGAAGGAAGGGTTGTTGAATACCCGGAAGGTGTTGATGTTTTCCAGGTAAGACCTCCGGCTTTTGACGAGATTGTAAGGAGTCTAAGGGATAAGGGCGGCTTTGAATAATTGAGCCGGAAAGCTTTACCTTGTTGCGGGGTCGGGAAAAAGTATCGGAATCCCAATTAACCGGTTTTTCTGCGTTCATATACAACCCGATTCTCAAATTCTATCCTGAAAATCCTGTGGTAGGGAATATATACTTCCTGCACAACGCCTTCAAGAATCATGAATCCCCGGTCTATTTCCCTTATAGCATCGCCCCCAACGATTTTTGTATCATCAGGTGCGCCCCTGTAGATGTAATAAATCCTGCATTTCTTAAGGTCGTACCCTTTCCATTTAAGCTCATTAAGTACGAGTCTTGGACTTCTGGATTTTATGATAAGGGACATCATCACTTACCTGCTGCCGCCCTGAAGCCCGGACACGTTCTGGTAATTGTACGTTACTTCCCAGCCAGTTTCTCAAGCGTTTCTTTTGGCAAATCCTTTGCAATATCCAGTTTACTCCTGCACCTTATACCAATACCTGCTTTCTTTGCTTCTGCTTTTAATTCTTTTGCATCTATTTTCTTAATAAGTTCTTCAATTTCCATAACAATGCCTCGCTCATAGATTATGTTGGATATTTGATTTATTCTTTTTGCTGGCTTAACGTGCCGGAAATCCGTTATGGTTTTTATTTCTTCAATCTGATTTCCAGGCTCTTCCAGTCATCCCCAACATCCTTGAGAACCCCTAAAGAACCGCTAACCATCCCGATTATAAACTTCCTGACAAAATCATTCAACGGGATTTTCACACCATCAACTTCCAGTTCAACATCTGCATCAACCATAATTTACCTCGGTGGACTATTAGCTCATGTTCATAATAATCTTACTGTTCCAATCAATTTTAGGAAGACTTTAAGCCTATAAAATTAATTCATAAAAATATGGAAGAGTATAGACTTAGAATCATTGATATGCAAAAAGATGAGCGACCGAGGGAGAGATTAATTAAATACGGAGCCTCGTCTCTTAGCGATTCCGAGCTTCTTGCAATAATCCTGCGCGTCGGCTCAATGAAAGAAAATGTCATAACCCTTTCACAGAGAATATTAAAAGAATACAACCTCAAACAGCTATCCAGGATAAACATCAAACAGCTCATGAAAATCCACGGTATCAAAGAGGGAAAAGCCGCACAGATTATGGCATGTTTTGAGATTGCGCGCAGGCTTGAATCGTTTGATGATTCGGAAAAACCAAAAATCAACTCTCCCGAAGATGTTTACAGGCGCATATACCCTGGATTGAGGGAGCAGAAAAAAGAGAGTTTCATTGAGTTATGCCTTGATACTAAAAACCATATCATAAAGGAAGAAACCATATCCATAGGCACACTCAACGCCAATATCGTGCATCCGAGGGATGTGTTCAAGACTGCACTTGAACAATCCGCAGCAAGCATAATCGTGGCTCACAACCACCCTTCAGGCGACCCGACACCAAGTAGGGAAGATATTGAGATTACAAAGAAATTAATTGAAGCAGGCAAAATAATAGGCATTGAAGTGCTTGACCACGTCATTATCGGTGATGGGCGGCATTTAAGTATGAAGGAAGCAGGATATATCTGATATGGCTTATTGTGCACTAATCCTCGCAGGCGGAAAAGGCAGCCGTATGGGTTTTCAGGAAAAATCCCTGATTGATATAAACGGCAGACCGCTTATTTCATATATAGTCGATGCGCTGGAAAAAGTTGTGGATAACGTAATAATCTCTGTGCGTGACCGAAAACAGGCTAAGATACTGGGCGAACTCCTGCCGGGTTACAGGTTTACATACGATGCCTCTGAAAACAAGGGTCCGATATCAGGCATAATTTCAGGTCTTGAAGCATGTGATGACGAATACTGTTTTATTTCAGCATGCGACATGCCTTTCCTTAATGAAAACGTGGTCAGGATGCTTTTTGAAAAATGCCGGGGTTTCGATGCTGCCATCCCGCGATGGGATGACGGGTTCCTTGAACCCCTGCATGCTGTTTACAGGACAGTGCCCATGATACGCGAAACACAATATGCGATTGAAAGGGGTGAGAAAATAATTCTTGCACCGTTATCAGGATTAAATGTAAATTATGTTGAAATAGATGATATTAAGAATATTGACCCTGATTTAAGGACATTCATTAACGTGAATACTCCCGATGAGCTGCGCTCTGTCATGGAACTGGTAACAGATGTACACAGATAACTACAAAGCAATTGAATTAAGCGATGACGGTAGTTCTGAAACCACTTATACGATAGCAGTTGAGGCTACAATAGAACTTTTCGTGAACCGGCTCCCCGTGGCTTCCATTCTTGCAACCCCGGAAATGATAGAAGAGCTGGCTCTGGGTTATGTCATCTGTGAGGGAATTGTAAAAGAACCGGGGGAGATAAAAGGTTACACGATTGACGGGAAAACCGTTCATATCGAGATTACACCAGGTGACGATTTTGAAATATGGAGGGAACTGCGCTCATCTGGCTGTGTCGGCGTGAAATGGGACGAGAACGAGACAATAAGTGTAAATTCGGAAACCGTGTTTTCTCCTTCTGTCATCAGGAAAAGCCTTGTGTATCTTGAAACAGATATTTACAAAAATACACGGGGAACCCATGCAGCCTGTCTTGTGGATACTGAAGGGAATTGCGTTGTTAAAGCTGTTGATATCGGCAGGCATAACGCTTTTGACAAGGTTGTTGGTAAGGCATATCTTGAGGATATTGATGTCAGCAAGCATTTCATCCTGTCAAGCGGGCGCCAGTCAGCAGGCATGGTTCTAAAAGCCGCACGAGCCGGGATACCGCTTGTTGCTACCAAGACCGCCCCTTTTAATACAGGTATCGAAGCAGCAATCCGCACAGGTGTATGTCTTGTGGGTTTTGTCTCGGATGAAAAATTATCCGTTTTTGCTAATAAAAAGAGGCTCTGTCCCTGATGCCGCAGGTTGTCTGTATCGTGGGAAAAAGCAAGACTGATAAGACATTTTTAATGGAAGGGTTGATTTGCGAACTCAAAAAACGCGGGTTAAGTGTCGGCGCCCTGAAACACCACACACATGGCGATTTTGAGATTGATATTGAAGGAAAGGATACATGGAAATACGCTAAAGCAGGCGCTGATACTGTTGCAATATCATCACCTGTTAAGTTTGCGGTAATAAAGAATGTAGAAGAGGAAGCTGGTATCGACGAGATTTGTGGCAGGTATTTTTCGCAAAATAATATCGTGCTTGCCGACGGGTTCACGCTTTCTGGTAAACCGCGAATTATTGTTGCCGACACAACAGATGATGTTAGCATTTTTGAAAATGGGTGTAATGTTGTGGCATTGGTTGGGAAATCAGGAATGAGTCCGGGGGATATTCCGGCTATTGCGGATAAGGTGCTGGATTTTATGGAAGAATAAAACCCGGAATTAACTAAACCACCACATATTCCACAACCCCAAAATCCAGTCCTGTCCTTGCAGCAACATCATCCCTGTCCTTATACGGTCTCCCTGCCATTATTTTCCCTGCCTGCTTTTTCCCGGCACCAGGCAGTTCCTGTATCAGCCTCAAGGGTGCCCTGTTAATATCAAGCGGAACCGGAATCCCGGTAATCGAGCGGAAACCGTGCCCGGTTACCATTATATCAAACTCCATCCCCGGTTCAAGTTTTGCAGGTATGCCAACAAGCAGGGGATACGAGCCAAGCTGCCGCCCGAACGTTATCTTATCAAAAACCTCGGTTCGGACTTCACGCAAAACAGTTCCCGCAGGCACAAGGCGGCGAAGCATTGGAAGGTCTATTTCACTTCGGATTTTCTCCTTATACCGCAAGAAAAGATTCTTGTGCTTTTGTGCCAATTCATCGCGTCCGTACATTGGCGTGCCTGCAAACGTCATCACCTGCCTGATATTCACCCGCCGCACCATCAGGTTGTTATCAAGCACTTTTTTAAGAAAATCGTAGTTTAACCCAAACGTCTTTTCAGTCTCGCCTTTCAGACCATGCACGAAATTAATCCCTGGCAGGAGTTCAGGAAGACCGTTTGCGCCACGGACAGCGCCCACGTCATTAAGCAGCCTGAGCGCCTCAAAAACCTCATCTGGCTGTGCTTTTAAGTCGTTTGCCCTGATAACCGCAGGGTCGGCACTTTCCATACCAAGCGCCGCAACATCCCCTGGTGTGTGGTATTTTACTATCGTTTCTGCGATTTGCCGCGACTCTTCAGGAAACTGCGCCAGTGTCACAGGGTTTGCATTATCCATGTGGAGAACCCGGAGAGAGGGGGCAGCATTCCTTATTCCTGTGTAAAGCCGCTCGATTGCGCCGGGATTCGGGACGCCGTCTTCTGCCATATACATAAATAAATCAGGCTGCCTCCCAAGCCTGAAATAGCGCGCGCCGCAATTGTACAGGGCTGATACCTCGGCAATGACATCACCGCTTTCACGGAAGTCAGGCTTTCCGTAGAACGGTTCTGTGCAAAAAGAACAGTGCGAATGGCGCGGGCATCCGCGGTACGTTTCAAGCTCGCACATAACATGCGGGAAATCGGGATGCTGGCGGATGATAAATGCTCCCTTCTCACCCCACCGCCTTATCTCGGATGTGGTTCTCATCCTGTGTTCCACGCTGTCAGGGTCGTCCGGACTGTCCATCAGGTCAAAAACAAAAGCCTCAATATCCTTTTTTGCAAGCGTGATGCCCTGTGTATCCAGTTCTTTTGCCGATGAGCCGCCTTCCACGCCGAACCCCAGCCTGATAGGTCCGCCTATAACCTTTATTCCGTCAAGATGCGAAAGTTCACGTATTTCCTTAAGGCTTATCGGTGTTCCCCGCAGGTACTTGCCAGGGACTGTCATTCCAGCCACAATAATTATAAGGTCAAAACCCGATAATTTTACCCCATGCCGTATCCGGTCTATCGTATGGTATGAGATGTCCTGCTTCCTCATGCCTTTTTCAACCAGCGCCCCTGCTATGTATCTCGGGTACGGTGCAAGGTACGGCGGCACGCCAAGACAGGCGGGCTCGTCCACATATCCGTCAATAATTAATACTCGCATGATTTAGCTCAATAATTGGTTATCTTTATCATGTTTTAAAATTAATTAACAGTTCCCATGAACGATATTTTTGACCTTGCGCGCAAAGCCCTTGAACTCACTAAAAAAGCAGGGGCTGACGAAGCCGAAATTTTCTGCACAAAAGGCAGGTCTGTCTCAGTTGATGTCCAGCGGGATACAATCGACCTTGCAAAAGAGAGCATAGTCTCAGGTATCGGCATAAGGGCTATCAAAAACGGCGCAGTGGGTTTTTCAAGCACAAACGACCCAACGCGTATTGGAGAAGCTTCGGTTCTTGCAGTAAAATCCGCAAGTGTCAGGAAAGCCGACCCGCAGTGGTCAGGGCTTCCTGCAAAAAAAGAACCTGCACGGGTCAGCGGGATTTTTGACCGTAAAATTGCGGATATTGAAATAGAGGAATGTATCGGCTATACAATGGAGATGATTTCAGGTGCAGCATCAATACCATCAGTCGTTCCCACATCAGGGCACTTTTCATGTGCATCCTTTACGCACCTTATCCTGAATTCAAACGGTGTTGAAATAGAAGAAGCACAGACAATGGTACAGGCATCAGTGGATGACATAACAAAAAATACACCCATTTCAACAGGCTCGGAATTTGATATGTCACACAGCCTTGATATTGATTTTTACAGGATTGGTGAAAAAGCAGCAAGGCTTGCGTCACGTTCGCAAAACGGGATAAGTACGCAGACCCGCGATACGGCTGTGCTTCTTGAACCAATGGCTTTTGCCGATATTCTTGAAAGCACGCTTGTGGCTTCCATAAACGCAGATAATGTCCAGAAAGGAAGGTCAGCACTTATCGGGAAACTCGGGAGTAAAATAGCAACAGGAGAACTTTCGATTATTGATGACGGCACACTTCCGGGCGGTATTGCAACCGCATCCTCGGATGATGAAGGTACGCCTTCCCGGAGGACTGAAGTGATAAAAAACGGTGTCTTGTCCTCGTTCCTTTATGACAGCTATACAGCAGGGAAGGAAAAGCGGGAAAGCACGGGGAACGGTGTAAGAGGCTCTTTCACGTCAACGCCGTCAGTAAGCATACGTAACCTTGTAATAGACCATCCCGCATTTGATGTTGTTGGAGAAACAACAGACGGGGTTATCGTGAATACTGTCATCGGTGCGCATACCGCAAACCCGATTTCAGGCGATTTCTCGGTTGAGGCGCGAAATTCGTTTTTAATCAGGAACGGTGAGATTACTTCCCCCATAAAATCCATGATGATTTCAGGTAATATCTTCGAGCTGCTCCGGAATATCGACGGTATCGGGAAGGATGTCAGGAAAGTGGGTAATGTGGTAACGCCTACGGTCAGGAGCTCAAAAATGCGTATTATCGGGGACTGAAAAAGCGGATATAATCTTTATTATAGCCCTTTTTAGATGTCTTCACCCGGCACAATGGTTGTCAGCTTGACGTGTTTTACCCCTTTTAATGTCATGAGTTTTTCAGTAACCTTCCTGACATCGTGCCCTTCTCCCCTGACAAGCAGTACTTCCATGCAGGTGTCATGGCTGATGTGCACATGAAGGGATGAACGGATTATTTCCGAAAAATCATGCTCTATGTCAAGCAGTGAATTGACAAGACCCCTCTGGCTGTGGTCATACACAAGAGAAATCGTGCCTACCCTTTCGCCTTCTACTTCACTCATCCATGAATAGTAGCGGATGTAACCGCGTATTGCGTCCCTTATTCCCTCGGAGCGCGAGGAGTAGCCGCGCTTAGTGATAATCTCATCGAACCTGTCAAGCAGGTTTTCGGGGAGGGATACTCCGATACGGGCCAATTCCTGTTCCATAAGATAGTCTCCTGACAGTCAAATATAATTTTAAAGTTGATAAGCCTTTTCATATACCATTATCCTGAAGTGTTTTTTGTAAAACATGTTACTAAACCTGGTAACCAAAATATTCAAGTATCATCAATGATAATTATAATTTGGAGAGCAAATCGGGTAATTGAATTCCAGTTTGGTGAAGTTTTGCAAACCGGAACAATATAGAAGACCTATTACGGGTAAAGCCGTATGCGGAATAACTATGGAAATGGTTTCCTGCCCGAGCTCGAATCCATTTTTCCTGTTTTATTTAACTATCATAACATTCTATTTTTCCATAAGCCATTTCCATAATGGTTTATAAATGATATTCCTCCCATCCACCGCTTCTTCTGCTTCATATCCCCAGGTTATCACAAGCAGGTTGTCACATGCAAACTCTTCACTTGCTTTTAGTAGCGCTGTTATCTCCCTTTTTTTTATATCTTCTTTATTTGATGCATAGGTTACCTGGACAAGCTGGTCTACATCAAGCCCTCTTCTTATGACAAAATCAACTTCCCTCTCCTGTGAATCTTTCCAGTAGAATAAACCCATTAGCGGATTTTTGGCTTTATCCCTCATAAGTTCTGTTGCAACAAGATTTTC
>PGYG01000026.1:0-15314 GCA_002839545.1 Candidatus Methanoperedentaceae archaeon HGW-Methanoperedenaceae-1 | reverse complement strand
GCGAAATTGACAAAACCTGTGTCGATGCAGTATATCTTGCGCGGGTAATGCATAGCGTCTTTCACTTTGTATGAATATATTTTCAGGTCAAAGAACAGGAATGAATCTTTCATTATTGTGAGGTATTTTTCAAGTGTCGGAACCGAGACATTGATTCCGATTGATGTTAACATGCGGGTTATTTTAGAAAAACTTGCCAGTTTTCCTGAATTTGAGCATAAGAAATATGCCAGGTCTTCCACAATCTCGCTTCTTCGTTTTGTTTTTGGAAGTATATCCCTGTTTATTATGTCCATGAATAATGTCTGTATCAATTCTTCTTTATCCGGGGCAGACCGGACAACTTCAGGGAATCCGCCGTATTCGATGTATTCCCGTAGCAGTTCTTTTATGACTGCTATGTCCTGTTCGATAAAGAAGTCGTTCTTGACGCTGTATTCTTTGAACGATAGGAATTCTTTGAAGCTTAATGGACTGACCACAGTAGTAAGATGCCGCCCTGTCAGCAGGTGACCAAGGTCTGATTCTGTGAGTTTTGATGTAGAGCCTGATATGAATATCTTGATGCGTCCTTTGAATTCATCATATATGCTTCGTACATATTTTTCCCACTCGTTGACCCTCTGGACTTCATCAAGGAAGATATATACAAGATCATGTTTTTCCATGAGCTTTTTTGCATATATTATCTCTATCAGGTCATTGAAGTATTCCTGCGAGGGTGGCAGTAATCTCCGGTTTTCGAAGTTTATGTAGATGGTTGCTTCTTTTTTAACGCCATTTTCCAGCAGTTGTTCGATTATGGAGAACATGAGGTAGGTCTTTCCGGCGCGCCTTGGTCCGATGATGTCGTTTATCAGGTCGCTCTCTATTTTCAGGCGTATCATCCGCTCTGTTGTTGCAGGTAAGTCCTTTCTCCAGTATTCTTCCACGATTGTTCTTAATTTATCTTTACGACTTTGCATTATATCATAAAGATAACTTTACGATATTTAAGGATTTGGGATTATTGATAAATTTTCGTGGCGCAATAAAGTTTTAATTGTATGATAATTTAAAAAATCATGAGCCTGAGAGACAGTTTGTGTCAAACGTAAATGAAATATTGGGTCGAATAAATCAATCGAATTCTATAATTCTATCAAAATATACTATAATACACAAAGAATGAAGTGATATTTACCCACTTAATGTTGGGGGGATCCAAAAATGTCTCGTTTTATTCCACACAAGTTCCTCCATTTTTTCAAAATCCTTATTGCATATAAAACAAAAGTAGTAGCCTGTACGGTGAATTACATGGCAGAAACCCGAAACGCGGATAAAAAACCGGAAGAAAAAGCAGAATCACTTCCTTCAAAATCAAAATTCAGTGAATGGTATAACGAACTTCTCTTAGTTTCACAAATAATGGATGTCCGCTATCCTGTGAAAGGACTCTACGTCTGGTTCCCGTTCGGTTTCGATATACGCAAAAGAACATACGCTATCATGCGTGAACTCCTGGATAAAGACCACCAGGAAACCATGTTCCCGCTCCTCATCCCAGAAAACGAGTTCATGAAGGAAGCGGAACACATCAAAGGGTTTGAAAACGAGGTTTACTGGGTCACACACGGCGGACTGACAGAACTTGATATGAAACTCGCCCTGCGCCCGACAAGCGAGACTGCCATTTATCCGATGTACAAGGTATGGGTTCGCTCCCATGCAGACCTTCCACTCAGGTTGTACCAGATAGTGAACACCTTCAGGTACGAAACAAAACACACAAGACCGCTTATCAGGCTTCGTGAAATCACATCATTCAAGGAAGCACACACTGTACATACTGACTGGGACGATGCCGCAAAACAGGTAGAAGAAGCAATCCGCATTTACCAGGAATTTTACAGAAGGCTGGCAATACCAACCATTGTTTCAAGACGTCCTGACTGGGATAAATTTCCTGGAGCAGATTATACCACAGCAGTGGATGTCCTTATGCCAGACGGAAAGACACTCCAGTCAGGAACTGCACACCATCTCGCTGATAATTTCGCAAAGACGTTTGATATTAAGTACGAGGACATAAATGGCGAACAGCAGTACGCACACCAGACCTGCTACGGAGTATCCGAGCGCTCGATTGCAGCCCTCATTTCAGTTCATGGCGATGATAAGGGACTCGTACTGCCGCCTGAAGTCGCACCGACACAGGTTGTCATAATCCCGATACTTTTCGGGAAGAGCGATGAGATTTCAAAAGCGTGCAGTGATGCTGCCGATACACTCTGTGAAAACGGTATCCGCGTGGTTCTTGATGACGGTGATGACCGCCCCGGCGCCAAGTATTACAAATGGGAGATGAAAGGCGTACCACTGAGAATAGAAATAGGTCCGCGGGATTTAAAGAATAATGCTGCAACCGTGGTACGGCGGGATACGGGAGTGAAGGAAACAGCACCTCTTAATAACATTCTGGAAGAGGTAAAGACACGGTTCGAATCCATTCATGAAAACCTGTTTGAAAAAGCTAAA
The DNA here is from genome assembly GCA_002839545.1 of Candidatus Methanoperedentaceae archaeon HGW-Methanoperedenaceae-1. Taxonomy (GTDB): domain Archaea; phylum Halobacteriota; class Methanosarcinia; order Methanosarcinales; family Methanoperedenaceae; genus Methanoperedens_A. The sequence goes on along the minus strand of PGYG01000026.1, from coordinate 12,794 downwards.
AAGTCACTGGATGAACGCATATTTGATTGTGCGTCACTGAATGAAGTTAAAGGCAAAATACACAAAGGCATTGCACGAATCCCGTGGTGCGGCGAGCGCGAGTGCGGGCTTGCCATGGAAGAAGAAGTCGATGCCGGAATACTTGGAATACCGCAAGGGGATGTCGGGAAAGGGAAGGGGAACTGCCCTATCTGTAATAAGGAAACAGGGAATATGGCAATAATGGCACGGACGTATTGAAAGAATCACCGAACCTGTCCAGATAAAAGGGACATCAGTCAGATGCCCCCTTTTTTATCTGCATTACCTATTCTTTATTCTCTTCCTTCATCACCATCTTCAACAAAGCAGCAGCCACCTCTAAAGAACTATAATCTTCCAGGATAAGTTTTTCAACAAGATTACTATATTCCCCAAGATGCCCGGCATTAAGAACCCCTTTAATTTCTTCTAAAAGCAGGTTTGTCCTTATCTCTTCGACATCACTGAGGGAAGGAACTTTACGGGCTTTAATCTTAGTATTCGTGAATTTTTGTATCTTCCTCAGCCTGTATACTTCCTTACCTGTCACAAAGGTAAATGCAATTCCCGCTTTTCCTGCCCTTGCTGTTCTTCCTATCCTGTGCACATAATATTCATCATCAGGAGGTATGTCATAGTTAAACACAGCCTCTATATCCCCGACATCGATACCGCGTGCAGCCACATCAGTGGCTACTAAAATCTCAATATCCCTTCTCCTGAGTTTAGACATTACACTGTCTCTTTGCCTCTGCGGCATATCCCCATGCAGCCCTTCTGCCAGGTATCCTCTCGAACTGAGATTATCAACCAGTTCATCCACACGTTTTTTTGTATTACAAAAAACCACTGATAGTTTCAAATTGTGCATATCGATTAATCTGGATAATGCTTCTGGTTTTGCCTGCTGTTTGATTTCATAATAAAATTGTTCAACATTCGGGACGGTCATTTCCTTCTGTACCAGTTGTATCAATACCGGGTTTTTCTGGTACTTTTTCGTTAAACGTAAAATAGCCTGGGGCATAGTTGCAGAGAATAAAATGGTCTGTCTTTGCTCAGGCATTTTCTCCATAATAGTTTCAATATCTTCCCTGAATCCCATGTCCAGCATTTCATCTGCTTCATCCAGTATGATGATTTTTGCGCCGTCCAGTTTCAAAGTGCGGCGGTGCAGGTGGTCCATGACACGCCCCGGAGTCCCGATAATAATCTGTACACCTTGTTTTAATGCTTTTATCTGGCGCTCAATTGGCTGTCCGCCGTAAACCGGTAAAATCGAAATGCCCTTTTTATATTTTGAAAGCTTATTAAATTCTCCGGCTACCTGGATTGCAAGCTCCCTTGTCGGGCATAAAATTACAGCCTGCACCCCCCTATTATGAGCCTCTATACTCTCTAATGTCGTAATCCCAAATGCGGCAGTTTTCCCTGTGCCTGTTTGCGCCTGTCCGATGACATCTTTTCCTTCTAACATGGGAGGAATGGATTGGGTCTGGATGGTGGTGGCTTCTTCAAAACCCATATCTGTAATTGCCATGTGTATTTCTTTTGATAAGTGTAAATCTTTAAATCCCGGATTTTCCATGTTTAATTTCCTTTTAATTATGTTTATTTTTTACATTTCTTCTGTCTATTAATCTAATTAATATGACTATGACCATAAATAGTCAGTTAATACACATTAGCTGCAATGCCCATTTGTCTTAAAATAGATGAACTTGTTTATATTAAGTATCTACAATCCGCACCAGTATTTAGCAGCTTTCTTCGAAAAAGCAATAAACTTTAAGTACATCAATACAAATATTGGTGTGCTAATTTTCTCATTTTTTAGTGATGAGGTATTTAAAATGGATAATATGGAATATAAAGGAACTACTACAATCGGGTTAGTTTGTGAAAATGGTGTGGTTTTAGCCTCTGAGAGAAGGGCAACAATGGGTCACTTCATAGCGAGCAAGGATGCAAAAAAGGTCTATCAAGTAGATGACCTTATTGCGATGACCACAGCCGGCTCTGTCGGTGATGCCCAGAGACTTGTAAAATGGATGCAGGTGGAGTCAAAACTGTATAAAATGCGCAGGGAAGAGCCAATGACTGTAAAAGGGATAGTAAGCATGCTTGCAAATATCCTGAGCGGTTCAAGGTACTATCCGTTCATGGTACAGCTTATTATAGGCGGGGTTGACAAAAACGGACCAAGTATCTATTCGCTTGACGCTATCGGTGGAGTAATTGATGAAAAAAAGGCGGTTGCCACAGGGTCGGGTTCACCGATTGCATACGGTGTCCTTGAAGACAGGTTTGTTGATAACATGTCAGTAGATGACGGTGTAGAACTTGCAATACGTGCCCTCCACAATGCCATGAAACGTGATTCTGCCTCTGGCAATGATATTAGCGTGGTAAAAATCACTGATGGCAAATACATACAGGTAGAAGAGAGTGAAATAGAAAGAATACGTAATACTCTTTCATAAATCTAATAAATCTAATTTTTCTTTTTTTTACATTTTAAAGGAACTAAAATAATGACAGTTGATGATGTACTAAACGACCTTAAACAGAAGATAAGAGAGAAACTTCCAAAGGATATAACCATATCTGATGTTGATTTTGAAGGTCCGGAACTTGTTATCTATACCGAGGAGCCAAGAAAATTTGCTGATAACGGTGACCTTGTTAAAAACCTTGCAAAAGAGTTAAGAAAACGTCTTGTTGTCAGACCTGACCCCAAGGTACTGGCTTCGCCTGAAGAATCGATTGAGGCGATTATGAGGATAGTACCTCCTGAAGCAGGCATATCCAATCATTATTTTGATGTAGATACCGGTGAGGTTATAATAGAAGCTGAAAAGCCCGGTCTTGTCATAGGAAGGCATGGAGAAACACTTCGCGATATCACAAAGGAAATCGCATGGACTCCTAACGTTGTCCGCACACCGCCAATGAAATCCAAGACCGTTACCAACATACGCCAGTTAATGCGGGCAAGCAAGGACGAGCGTAAGGTTATATTAAAGACCATAGGCAGGAAGATACACCGTGATGTCTCCTCAAAGCATAAATGGGTGAGGCTGACAACACTTGGCGCATGCCGTGAAGTGGGACGAAGCTGTTTTTTGTTATCCACGCCTGAAACAAGGATATTGATTGACTGCGGTGTGGCTGTGAGTGATGATGATAACGGTACACCTTATCTTTACGTGCCGGAAGTGCACCCCATAAACCAGATAGATGCGGTCATACTCACCCATCCCCATCTTGACCATATGGGACTTGTGCCTTTACTGTATAAATACGGGTATGAAGGACCTGTTTACTGCACGCCCCCGACACGCGACCTGATGGCACTGCTCCAGCTTGACTATATTGATGTGGCTGCCAGGGAAGGTAAGAAAATCCCATACGAATCAGCAATGATACGCGAGGCGCTTAAACATACGATAACACTTGATTACGGAGGCGTGACTGATATCGGGCCTGATATGAAACTGACATTCCACAATGCAGGTCATATCCTCGGTTCTGCCATTGCGCATTTCCATGTGGGTGACGGGTTGTATAATATTGCTTTTACAGGGGATTTCAAGTATGAGAAAACGCGCCTGTTTGACCCTGCTGTAAATAATTTCCCGCGGATTGAAGCTGTCGTAATGGAAGCAACATACGGCGGTGCAAGGGATATGCAGCCGTCAAGAAAGGACGCTGAGGTGCATCTCCAGCAGATAGCAAAGGAAACTCTTGAAGGCGGCGGTTCTGTTCTTATCCCGACTTTTGCGGTGGGAAGAAGCCAGGAAGTAATGATTGTGCTTGAGGAAGCAATCCGCAGAGGGACAATTCCAGATGTTCCTGTATATCTTGACGGCATGATATACGAAGCCACTGCAATTCATACAACGCATCCGGAATACCTGAATAATGAACTCAGGAACAAGATTTTCCACCAGGGAATGAACCCGTTCCTTTCAAAATGTTTTGTCCAGGTGGATTCAAGGGAGAAACGCAGGGAAATAATTGATAACCGCGAGTCGTGTATCGTGCTTGCAACGTCAGGTATGATGAACGGGGGACCTGTCATGGAGTACCTGAGAGCCTACGGACCAGAGGAAAGGAATACTCTTGTATTTGTGGGTTACCAGGCAGAAGGTACGATGGGTAAGCGTATCCAGAAAGGATGGAAGGAAATACCAATGCATTCCCAGGGAGGCAGGACTGAAACTGTTAAGATTAATGCACGTATTGAAACAGCGGATGGTTTTTCGGGTCATTCTGACAGGGCAGAGTTAATGGCTTATATAAAGAAGATGAAGCCCAGACCTGAGTATGTTATTACCCAGCATGGCGATAGTAAGAATTGCATGGACCTTGCAAGTTCGATATACCGCAAATTCAGGATTGAGACACGCGCGCCCATGAACCTTGAAACGATAAGGCTGGCATAAATCATTAATTCCCGAAGTGCCCGTATCCACGGGCTTTTACTTTTTCAATCCCATTGGTTTTTTCGATTATAATACCACTATCAGTTACTTCCCCGATAACTGTCAGGTCACACTTATTTTTAACCAATTCGAATTTGTCAGGGGCAACCGTGAACAAAAGCTCAAAATCCCCGCCTGAATATAGCGCCATTTCAAGAAGCTCTCCACCCGAAACCAGGTTTTTAACATCTGGATGCACCGGCAGTTTATTTTCATATATCCTGAAACCCACATTACTTGCTATGCCAAGGTCATGAAGTGACATCGCAAGCCCGTCGCTTGTATCCATCATAGACGTAACAGCATCAGTTGCTGCAAGCTTTATGCCTTCATAGATTCTTGGTACGGGTTCAAACAGCGTCTTCATAATTTCATCACTTGCATCCGCGTTTGCCGAAAGGGCGTAAAGTGCAGCTCCTGCGCAGCCACAATATCCTGTCACGCAGACAATGTCTTTCGGATGGGCTCCTCCTCTTGTAATAAGCGCTTCCTTCCTGATAACTCCAAGAGCAGTGCCGGTTATTGTCAATTCGTCATGGGAGTCAGTATCCCCGCCAATAATCCCAGTCCCGAACCGTTTTGCACAATCATCCATGCCTTTTACCAGCTCATCGACAAACGACAGTTCGGTATCAGCAGGAAGACCCATAGCCATAACAACGCCGACAGGTCTTGCGCCTTTTGAGGCAAGGTCGCTAAGATTTACTGCTACTGACATCCACCCGATTTGCCAGCCTGTCATCCGTTCCGGGAAATCGGTTTTACGGTGAAGCATATCAGTCGTGACAACAAGAAAATCTCCCGTGCCAATATCAAGCACTGCGCAGTCATCTTCACCTGCCCCGGCAATGACATTACTATCCCTGTTTGCAAGTAATCCCGCAATATGCGCAACAAGCGCTCGCTCGTTAATTTCACCGATTTTCATCTATGTAACTATTTGCATGTTCATCCATAGAACTTTCCATACACATTGTTTAATATCAATAACGATTCAGTAAACAGCAATGAACACAGTCCCTGATGATAAAGAGGAGCCGCTTGGCGAGCATCTGGCAGAACTGCGCGTGAGGATGATGAAAGCGCTTCTTCCGGTTGTGGTTTTTACATTTGTTGCTTTCATGTTCTCAGGGGAACTGCTCAATTTGATGTGGAGCCAGGCAGTATCGCGCGGATTTACGTCCGCACTTGTCATGAATATATATTCACCTATGGAACTGGTTCTCACAAAGTTCAAAATATCCCTTATGATAGCGCTTTTTTTAGGAATACCTCTTCTGGTTTATGAGATGTTCTTGTTTGTGGGAAGAGGATTGTATGAGAATGAAAAAAAGTTTTTTATAAAAGTTGTCCCATTTTCTTTCTTACTTTTCACGGCAGGGGCAGCCCTTGCTTATTTTGTCGTTGTGCCGCTTATCTTCAAATACACGATTTTTTATTCAGCCGATGTTGCTGCACCCCAGATATCAGTAATGAAAACGGTTTCAACGATAGTAGCGATGGTTATTGGCTTCGGTATCATTTTCCAGCTCCCGCTTCTTCTTGTTTTCGCATTAAAAATGAATATTGTGAAAACAGGATACCTGAAAGGGAAACGGAAAATAATTTACGCGCTCCTTCTTGCGATTGCGTTATTTGTGTCCCCTGACCCGTCTGCACTTTCAGAGCTGGTGGTTGCTTTGATACTGGTTTTCCTGTTTGAGTTCAGTCTTTTTATTGCCAGGTATTTCTAAGCAGGAAATAATTCCCTCCGAAGAAGATAACATATATAGTTTTCATAAAGATTTCTAAATTTAATATTTATACAGTCGTATGCTAACGTTTTTTTCGTAATTATTATTTTTTAGATGCCTTATGGTGATGATTTTATCACGTATAATCATCAATTTATACCTGTTGTTCCTGTTTTTCTGTATATTGAAAAACCAGCATCAGCATACATAATTTCTAAAAAACAGTATGCTCTGGCATATACCTCATAGAAACCTATATATACTATTATCCCACTCATACATATAAGACAACAAATCGTTGTCGGGGTATTAGATATGTCAGAAATAAGAAATTTTGTATTAAGGGATAAGAAAGGAACTGAGACTGGAGTATTCACTGGCAACCAGCCGCGCCAGGCAGCATTAAAAGCAGCCAACCGCAGCAAAGGGACAAAAGCCAAACCAGTAGAGGTAAGACTAAGAGAGAGAGGCTCCAAAAAGGTTCATGTTTACAAGGCATGGAAAGAAATGGTTGCCGCGCCAAAGAACAAACCTAAATGGATGCCTGCAAAAATCAACAAACCTAACGTGAAGAAAGTAGGCGTTGAACAACTCGATAAAATCTAATATTTTATCGATCTCTTTTTTTTCTTTTTTTTTTCGTAAGTTTTATCTCGTTATACTTCTATGGTTATTTGAGGTGAAATAATGGGGTTATCTGTTATAATAGCAGGTTATGTATTCTGGACATGTGTTGCTGTTACAGGTCTGGTATTGACATTACTTCTTATTCCTGAATTCGTGAAAACAATTATTTAATGGGAATTCAACGCGGTTTCATTTGCAGCCACACGAAAACAATAATAAACGCAATCATTAAGACAGACATCCCCAGAATACCGGCTTCGGGTCCTAATTCCCCACCGGTTATGATAGGGCTGTCTGCCGAAATTACAAGCATTCCCCCGAAACCTTCCCTTAGTGAATAAACATGGTACTGGAAGAAGTTCCATGCAAAATGGAATCCTATTGCCATCCTGAGCCCGTCATAGAGGTAACACAATGCAAGTAAAACCTCTGCTACTGTAATTGCCACTAGCATTATAATTATATTGGCATTACTGACATCCAGTGTTAAGACAGATGGGACGTGTAAAACCGAAAACAATGCTGAGGATAAAAACACAGCATTCCATGTGCCGTATCTTTTCTCAAGGTCAGGAAGTACGTATCCCCTGAAAGGCAATTCTTCCCCCAATGCCACAATTGCCTGTAGGATAATCCCGCTAATAAGTGTGACTTTAATTTCCGGGGTCATTTCGTTGATATGTATAAGACCCGATGCAAGCTCAAGCAGGAATATCATTGTCATCAGGATGAATCCAAGGTATACGCCTTTCATGAAGCGCCTGCCCCATACAAATGATTCTCCTTCGTATTTCTTAATGATAATTGGTAATGTAATCAATACCATGTATCCGAATAAAGGCGCGTAAATTAACAGGGACGGAGGACTGCCGGATGCTGCCTGTTCAGGGGTTAACCATAATACGGATAAACTTGAAACTAAAATGACAGCCACAACCAGGAAATAGAATAAGAACCGCCGGTTTTTAATTACAGTTGTTATCATGTTTATCTCTGGATTTTTACGGGTTAAATATTCAAGAACTTTGTTATAGTGCTCATATGAGGCAATAATATTTTTGTAATTCCTCTCTAGTTCACCCAAGTCTAACTAAATATCTCAGTTGGTTTGAGTTTTCTATTTTGATTTTATCAATATATTTGTAGCTATAAATATTCGCATAGTTTAAATAATTGCATTTTAATTCTATGTATATGCGAAAAAATCTATTACCTATTTCAATAACTAATTTTTTAGAAAACGTCAGAAAAAATCTTGCGAACGAAGAATTAAAAAAAGGAATAAGTGTTTTGTTGGATAAGCTTTATTTCATCTGGATATATCTTTTTATAGTCGCTGCATTTTTAAAATTATTTATATTGTTAAAAGAACCGGATTATGAATCTGTTATTTCCTTTGGTGAAAAGGGAACAATTCTAATAGCTACATTGGCATTATTGACTTTTTCATATGCTTCTGTTTTGGATTATCCAGAAAAAAAAGCCATTCGAAAAAGTGGCAAATATTTTCTAAATTCTGTTTTAAACTTTGTTATTGGCTTGATATTTTCAATTGGGTTTAGAGAGGCTCTAACCGAACCTTCTTCTAATACGTTTGGTTTGCCAGATTTTGTAATTGTTATACCATTAATTATTGCAATGTTCGCACTTTTTTTTATCGGATTGGGAATGCTTATTTTATCTGCATTCTATCTTACTAAAGGGATTACTGGTTTAATAAAATCATTAAAAAATGAAACGTTCGATAAGGTGGTAGAGTGAATCTAAAAATCATTGGAATAATTGGGATAATGTTAGCATCCGTAATAGCAATAGGATGCGTGGAATCGACTTATTTAGATTCATCAGGTTTACCTCAGAATGCGGTAACGCCTACACCGACACCAACTTCAATAATAACTTCCACCCCAACCCCCATTATTCCAACTTCCACGGCAACTCCCCTTCCATCACAAATAGAATCAAGTATTGTTTTAGTTCTTGATGCTTCAGGTAGTACGGTAGGAGAAGACATCACTACAGGCTTTTCTTTTATAGGTCTTATTGATGCAAACGCCTTGAGCATCGTTCGGAATATAGGACGCAAAAATCATGTAGGCGTTGTTTCTTTTGGAGGGACTATAAAAAAGACAGACATACTTTCTTTATGTAGTGAAGCTAATAGAACAGAGCTTGAGAAGTTCATAAGAGATACTGAACCGAGGAGTGGAGGAGATAACCCTACTAACATTGATATGGGGCTACGTGCTGCCGAAGAATTATCAGATTCAGTAAACGGTACTAAAGAGATAATAGTTATTTCAGACGGTTTAATATCGCCAGAATTTTTTGACCAGTCAAAAAAAGCAGTATTGGACTTAAAAAATAAAGGCGTTAAAATTCATTTTATACAAATAGTTCTCTCTTTTCTACCAAATGAAACGAAAGAGCCAAATAGAGTGTATAATGAACTGGCTCAAGTTTCTGGTGGGCAGGCAATTGTTTTGAATCCAGATGAAAGAGTAAATATTGTATCTGAATCTGCTTATGAGTCCGATGATTCCTGTTGATATTTCAAAAGCAAATACGGGCTCGCTGGGATTTGAACCCAGGTTATAGGCTCCGGAGGCCCACGTAATATCCAGACTATACTACGAGCCCAACAGGTAATAAATTATTGCGGATATAAGCGCACCGGAAATTGTTGCGAAAAGGTTTACGCCATTGTTTGAAAGGTAACCTTTCTGCTGTAAAGTTGCACCGAACACACTATCGATGTTTGTTCCTATAAACCCTCCTGCAACGACGGCAGTTACAAGGTTAATATCATTCCGGATAAACAGGAATGCCAGGAGTGCAATAACACTTGCCCCGAAAAGTGCCGCTCCCTCACCAAGACTTGAAATCCCGCCGTCTGTACCGGCAGGGACTTTTTTAAATGTTGTAATCATCCGCGGCTCACCCCTGTAGGTCTCCCCTATCTCGCTTGCAAGCGTGTCACCTGTAGCAGTCGCAACAGAACCAAGAAATGCTGCCAGCAGGATTTCGCCGTGAGAGGGAAATACACCGTATGCCACAGACAATGAAAGAGCTGCAAGGGAATTGCTGAACACGTTTTTGTATCCGCGCACTCCCCCTTTTCCCTCTGCAATGCCCCGCGCCAGTTTATAGCTGTATTTGTAACGGGTAAATACCCCGCCGAGTAAAAAAAAGGCAAGAAGTATAAAAAACCAGTCCAAGCCGCTTGAAATAATTATCACAACACCCAGCAGCGTTGCACTTAACATTGCTGAGATGTCAGCAATTCGCACCTTGTATGCAAGGTATCCGAGGGCAAACGCTAAAAAGAGGACTTTGACAAGGTACCATGTTTCAACATAATAACTGAAACCGAATGTATAGAAGAGTAACATTGTCATTGCCGAGCCAAGAGGTATTATGATATTTTCCTCGCTGATAATTATTGATTCAAGTAAAGCGCCTGCAATTGCCCCGAGGATGGTAAGGAAAAAAAGCATGCCCAGACTCACAGGAGTCAAAGTGTTGCTGTTCCATATCCATATCCATGCACTTGCAAGAAACGCAAAGCTCCCGCCAGCCGCCAGGAACACAATACTTGATTTTGCAGAAGCCAGCCTGATGTTATGCTGTGACTCTTGCGTTCCAGGGTCACGCAGGCGTTCTATAAAACTGAAAATACCTGTTGCACCCTGCCCGAAAACCGTGAGCGCAAGAGCGCCGCCTATTATGAATAAAGGGAAACGTTCCGGTCCGAGTATGAGGCTTATAAGAAGTAAAATGCCGGTTGTGATAAAAAGCTGTACTATTCCTGTGAGTTTTCCTGACCGTGTGTCTGAATCCCTGGCAAGGAATTTGAAAATATCCGTATCAGGGTTGATACGCGATACAACCAGTGTTCCTGCAAGGAAAGCCATAAGCAGGTAAGATGTTTTGAAAAAAGGAAATAGCAATACTGTGAATCCAATCAGGATATTGATTGCCTCTTTTTTATAATCCTGTGACAGCTTCATTGTACACACAATCTATGCTAAAACCCAAATACTTTATCCTTCAAACCCAATCATGGGACAATGGACCTGGTATCAGTATTATATGAACGGATTATCAAGAACGCAATAAAAAAACAGGAGCTTCCGGAACATATTGTCCTTGCGCTTGCCGAGAGTGACCTGCTTGCTGATATGAATTTTGGTAAACTTTCATCTTTTGTTTCGTGGTGCAATGAGATGGGATTAAAAACAGTTACAGTATATATCAGCATACTCGAAGTTGATGCACAGATGAGTAAAAAGATATGCGGGAAATTATCCCAGGAGATTCCGCCCTGGCTTTTCGAATTGACGCGTAATATCAACGTAATTACAAGAGGGGAAAAAGAAGTACGGAGATACGGCGGCGATGGGATGCAGGTTAATATCTCCATAGGATTCGGCGGGAAGTATGAGCTGACCCGCGCCATGAAAGAGATAATGAAAAATGTTGAAAACGGCAGTCTTGCTCCTGAAGATATTGATGAGGAAACTATTGAATCGCATTTATTATTTAAATCCGAGCCAGAACTTGTAATAAGAGCAGGGGGTAAAAGGCTTACTGACTTTCTTATATGGCAGTCAGTTTATTCAGAATTGTATTTTACGGATGTTAACTGGCTGGATTTTCGGAAAGTGGATTTCCTGAGGGTAATAAGGGATTTCCAGAAGCGACAGCGGCGGTTTGGGAAGTAAATAACAGGCTGTATAGATTAGAAAAGACACAAGACTACCATTTAATCATGTTTTGCAGCATGACATCATGGTATGCCATTTCCCTGAGTATTTTTGTGACTTCGTTTTTTGGGATATTGATTAACCTGGCAGATATGCGTATAACCTCTTCAGCTTCGACTTTCCCGTAAAACCTGAGCAAGCTGACAATACGGATTACAGTGCTTTTATTTCTTTCATGCTCACGTGTCTGGTATGTACGTATGGCTCTCAGGAAGTCAATCTTGCGGAACTCTGGCCAGAACGGGGCGCAGAAATACGCGGCGCATTCATTCCCGTTTGCCTGCCACGGGAGGAAATTGGATAACCGCTCATCTCCGCCAGTGCGGATAATAAGGTCAACGGACGGTACTGAATCAGCAGATGGATACAGGTGGCTGGAAATTGTTTCTTCATTAATATCATCAATGGATAATGTCCCGTTTCTTACCTTTGATGCCAGTTCTCGTGCCGTGTCCACAAGTTCCTGCCTCCCGCCATAAGCCAGAGCCACGTTCAGGTACACGCCATCGTAACTTTGTGTCAATTCCTCAGCCCGTTTTATGGAGGCTTTAAGGGATGAAGGAAGAAGTTCGGTATTTCCGAGAACCCTGACCTTCATTCTGCGTTTGTGGGTGCGCTCATCCTCGCAGAGTTTATCAAACTTAAGACCTATAAGTTCAAAAAGCCGGTTCCTCTCCTCTTCTGACCTGTTAAAGTTCTCGGTTGAAAATGCATAGACTGTCAGCTGTTTTACCCCGATGTCAAAACTCCAGTCAAGAACCTTTTCTGTGGTATTCGCACCCCTGAAATGACCGTAATACTGCGCAAGCCCGTGTTTTTTCGCAAAGCGCCTGTTGCCGTCCATGATTATTGCAACATGCGATGGTATGGACTTACCCTTTATTTCACTGGTGAGCAGGGTTTCATAGCTGCCATACAGAAGATTACCCGCATAACTCAAATTATCACTTACCCCATTAAAGTCATATCTATATTAAAAGTTACCTGAAATCTCCAAGTCTGCGCTGCCCAGCCTGCTCACGGCTTTCAATTACCGCATCAATCGAATCAGGAATCGGCGCACCTATAAGTTTTAGGATTTTAATGGCAGTTTTTGTCCCGATTAATTGTGCAATTTTTTTCGGGTCTGATTCCCTGAGCGCTTCAATGTCCCTGTATCC
>PGYG01000025.1 GCA_002839545.1 Candidatus Methanoperedentaceae archaeon HGW-Methanoperedenaceae-1 | reverse complement strand
GTCTAAATTAACATCCGTTTTAATAATTTTATTTTGTGATGACAATATATACGCCATCATAAAAGGTGATGAAACATCTAAAATGGTCATTTGTTTCAAATCATTATTTTTTATAAAATTAAGAAGGTAAGTAAATTCTGTGTATCGTGTAGTATCAACAGGGTTAATAATGTTAAATAAGATTTTTTTCATACCATGCATTTTCCAAATGTTGGAATATACTTTCAACAAACATCTTGATTTATCAATGAATGTGATATTCATTTAAGCTCCGTTTTCGTTTTTTGCAACAAATACAATCTCCTACGATTCTGGAGAGTTAAATAAATCTGATGAAAAGCAAAGCCGTTGATATAAATAAAAAGTGATTTGTACAGATTGTGTTGTCTTGCCAACTTAAACAATTTCAGCATATTCCGGGGTAAATAGCGTAAATTTCCCCAAAAAATGATTGGAAGAGTATAGGTTTCTAAGTTAGCCATTAACCATGCTTTAATTCGCTCATCCATGGTAAATGAAGTTGACCATGCGGGAGGATTTTTGAAATTTACTCCTGAATCAATCAGTGTTGAGAAATTACGTACATCTCCGATTTCTCCATTTTGTCTAAACCAAGTTTCAATTTTCGTCCCTGGCCAAGGTGTGCACATATTCCAGTAAGCATAATCAACATTTAAATATTTTGCTAATTTAATAGAATCCCTGTGCTTTTCTAAAGTATCTTCCGGTAATCCAATAACAAAACAAAGTCCAAATTCAAGATTATATTTGCGGATCAGTTTAGCTGCATTTATAATTTCTTCAAGGGATTCTCCTTTATTTACAAGACTAAATACTTGAAGATTCCCACTTTCAGTCCCCAAACAAACATTCTGCCCCCCTGCTTTTACATACAATTGGAGAATTTCTTCATCAATTAAATCAGCTCTTACATTATCAATAGATAGCGTAGTGTCAATATTTGTCTTTGCAAACATCGTTAAAAATTGTTTGAATCTCTTCATATTAAAAGTGGGGCAATCATCCGTTATTGTTATATTGTTAATATTCGGATAATGTTTTTTAGCTGTTACAATTTGCTCAATACAAAGTTCTAAATTTCGGGCACGCACTTTCTTTCCAGCAATTAATTCTATATTGCAGAAGCTGCAACTAAATGGACATCCTCTGCTTAATTGTATCTGATAAGTTCGCAGGTATTGGCTTCCATAAGCGATGTCAAGATTTATGGCAGGTATTTCTTCTGCACAAGGATGCAGACATTTTATAATCACAGGCATAGGTTGTGGTTTAGCATCGTTTACCAAATCCAATATAATACTTTCAGCTTCTCCGCGTACAAGGTAACTAACACGTTTATCATTCATGAAATCTTCTGGAAAAAATGTTATATGAGGGCCACCAAGTATAATGGGGGCATTACTGCATTGAGATATTTCATCCACCATACATTGACATTCATCATAGAGATATGTAAAACAGGATATACCAATTATTTCAGGTTTGAAATCCTTGACAAGGTCTGATATATTTGGTATTTCTAATTTACCTTGTATGCTCCTTAAAAACGCATAATCCATTATCAATACTTCATGACCATTGACAGATAGTATTTCACCTAAAAGAGTCAAGCCCATATGAATACGATTTACAATAAATGTATCTTCTTTAGCAGGATTTATAAACAATACGCGCTTTTTCTTAAATTCATGGGATGTCATTGGATCCCCCTCCTATTTTCCTTTCATGATTAGGTATATCCTCCCACGAGTTACCCTCAAATGCCCGATCGAAAACAGTCTTAAACCATATGGATATATTATATTTCTCTTTTACCTTTCGGTGTCCATTGCTTGCAATCTTTGCGCGTTCTGCTTCGTGTTCCAGATAGTACTTAGCTTTTTCCACCAGATCCGCTTCATTCGTGAATGGTACATAATCAACCATCGGCTCGAAGAATCGACGAATCTCTGGATTATCCTCTTCTAACAGCATGGCGCCATATGACATTCCCTCAAAGATACGTCCTTTCAGTTGAAACTCGTGAGCTGAACGGCTAAAGTTAATCATAATCTTTACGCGCATACATATCTGGACATATTCATCAAACGGTATAGTATTATCATTCGGGTAAATGCCGCCACCATGATATATATTTATTCCATTCGATTTCAAGGCTTCAATACCCTCTTTCCTGCCAGGTTTATCCATTGATCCCAAGAAGACAATTGGAATATCTTTGCGCACTCCAGAGTTGTAGTATATTCGTGGGTCTATTGGGGCCCAAATGACCAAAAATTTGTCAGGACGAGATGTTCTAGTCAAACCGATCGAAGAATCAAATAATATATGAAACTTTACATAAGGTAATAACATTTCGGCATTATCTGTATAAATATGCCATACTGAATCCGCCCATAGTGCCACTATTGGTATCCGCATCTTCTCAGCGATAATCTTTAATGTAGACAAACGGGGGTTATCTGGCGATAATCCCCGCCATGACACTCTATTGTCCCATGTCAAGAACATAATGTCAGGCTTAGATTCTATGCATAATTCCAATAGTGAAATGTCTCCTGATTGTTTGTGTATATGATAGTATTCGTCAAAATGAAATAGGTCATGGGTGGCTAGCCCAGATGCTTCGAGTGGTCTTAATAAAACATCTTCTACGACGGTCGAATCAGGACCAAAACTCCAATTCTGACCAATACTCAGCACATGCATTTTTTTTTGACTTCCGCTTTTTCCCCCATCATATTGCAAACGTATCTTCTGCCATACATACTCCGCTTCAAACCAAGCGAAAATTTGGTACATGAGACTTGTGCATCTTCTAAGACGACTACGCAAATTTCTCAACTGATTCATTAGTTTTTTATTAGTAGTTATTTTATTTATTAATCGCATTGTTGATTATTCCTATTTAATGACAAATATATATGTGATTTACTGAATATTTAGATTGTAATTCCTTGTCCTGATTATCCATACTACAGCTTTCATAAAATCATCAGCAACATAATCTGGAACACATTTCCATTCATTTTTATTAGAAAGAAATTCATTTCTCGAATGTGCTTCTGGAATCAGGACCGTTTTTACACCGATTTTTTGACCAGCACAAACATCAAGTATCTTGTCACCAATCATATACGATTGATTTACATCAATATCATGCTCTTTAATTGCTTTTTTAAACAATACAGTCTTTGGTTTTCTACACTCACAGTCATCATCAGGATGATGAGGGCAGTAATAGATTCCATCCAATTTCACACCAAACTCACTGAATTTCATCTTCATCCTTTCATGAATTTTAGATAAAACATCTTCTGTAAAATATCCTCTTGCAATACCGGATTGGTTTGTCATAACTATGATCTTAAAACCATCCTCCTTTAATTTCTTGACACTTTCGCCAACGCCGGAATACATCTCAAATTTATCAGGATCACTTAAATAAGGTCCATCTACATTTATTGTTCCATCCCTATCAACAAATACAGCTTTATTTCCCATTTTTATCTCCAAACAGTTCATTTTCAACCAGATAACAAATGATGTGCCCAACCATTATATGGGCTTCCTGGATATGCGGGGTTTCTTCAGACGGAACCATCAATATATGATCGACATATCCTTTAAGTTTTCCACCTGTTGCCCCTGTAAAACCAACAGTTATTGCACCAAGACGTTTTGCTTCCTTAATTCCCTCAATCACATTTGATGAATTCCCGCTCGTAGTAATACCTACAACAACATCACCTGAATTTACCAGAGCTTCAACCTGCCGCGAAAAAACCCTGTCAAAATCATAATCATTTGCAATTGCAGTTAATTCTGATGTATTAGTTGTAAAGGCTATTGATGCAAGTGCTTTTCTTTCAATATAGAACTTGCTCACCAGCTCACAGGCGAGATGCTGTGCATCCGCTGCGCTCCCGCCATTTCCAAACCAGAGTACTTTCTTGCCTTTCCTGTAAGCATTTATGATTTCTTCTGCAATTTGAACAATGCCATCCGTTTGAGAGATTGATAATGTTTTTTTTGTTTGGATACTTCGTTCGATATAATCTGATATGATATTTTTTTTTGATTTCATTTTCACAATCTAATTAGGTCAATTTTTTTGCTTCCAATAATTCCTATCTACGAATATCAATTCAAATCTCCCCTTCAAAATACTTTTTATTAAACGGGTGAATGTAAGGTAAACGCCCGATAGTCCTGATTTTCTTAACATCGGTATTAGTCTCCATGGAGCAAGATATATGCTGGCAAATGCATCGTTTTGTATCTTGATGAGCTCATCCGGGGACAAATCACCTACAGACATAACCGCACTGTTATAACGGCGAAACTGCGAAAAATCATCCACTAATAACTTTAGTCCATAATCTCCTCTTTTTGCCATATCATACAGCTCTGTTCCTGGATAAGGTACAGCAATACTAATATTAGCCTGCTTAATTTCATGTGAATCCCTCAAAAAAGACAAAGTCTTCTTTACAGTGTCAAATGTTTCTCCGGGTAAGCCAATCATACAGGAATTCAAAGTTTCTATACCATATTTATTCGTTAATTTATTTGCTATTATATAACTTTCAAGTGGTACTTCTTTTCTCATGATTCTACGTATGTTCCCATCAACCGATTCAAGCCCAAAAGAAATACGTATCAACCCAGCTTTAACCATCTTTGAAATAATTTCTTCATCAACAAGATTTGCACGAGTGCTTCCTTCGAAGGTGATATCCAGTTTCTCTTCAACAATTAGATCACAGATTGCCAAAATATGGTTTTTTTCAAGAGTTAAAGTATCATCTAAAAACATGAAATGTCTAATGCCATATTTCTCTACAATGGATTTCATCTCGTTTACTACTAATCTCGGTGAACGTTTTCGGAATCGACTCCCAAAAACTTTTGTGCTACAAAAAATGCACTTGAAAGGACAGCCTCTTACAGACATAATAGTAGTGAATTTTTTTGTACCCTCCATAGTTCCAATTGTATATTTGTCCATTTGTAATAAATGTCTGGCTGGAGGCGGCATATAATCAAGGTCATAAACAGGATCTGCATCACCTGTAAACACAATATTCTCCCCATCTCGAAAAAGAAGTCCTTTAACAGCAGAAATGCCTTTGCCTTCCTCATATAGTTTCAGAAACAAAGACCAAGACTCGTCTGCTTCTCCAATAAACGCATAATCAAAACAAGGGAAAAATGCATTTTCTTTTAATACAGTTATATGTGGTCCACCAATTATTAGTGGAACTTCATTAACTTGTTTTTTCAACTCGTTTGCAAGTTCAACAGCAATATGATAAAATGGTGTTGTTGCAGTTATTCCAATAATATCTGGATTAAAAGCTACCGTCAGTTCTACCATTTTCTCTAAAGATATGTCTTCGGCTTCGCCATCGATTATTTTTACATCATGCCCAAGATTCTCAGCAATCGCTGCCAGAAATGCTAAATTCAATGGCGGCCAAACAGATGCTTTTTTTGCAAAGGAACCAAATGTGCCATATTCCTGTGTCCACTTTGGATATATCAGTATAATTTTCATTTTTATCCTAATAAAACGAGGGTTCTGATTTTATTCCGATTTTTCCATTAATATTTCCTAAAATATTCATGTAAAGTATCGCTGATAAAATGCAAATCATCGTCGTTCAAGTATTGATGCATTCCAAAGTGCAGTCCATATTTTCCAACATATTCTGATACCGGGAAATCACCATATTTATAATCCAAGAATTTGAATGCATTGTGCTGTGTTGGTAAACTTCCAAACAATGTTTTGCACTGGATTCCCCTGGATTCCAGATAATCATAGAGTCCATCACGATCGTATTTTTCGTCTTTTAGAACCAAGGGGAATGCGTGCGGGCTTACTTTTTCGTAATCTTCTTCCTTTATGAAATATACATAATCGGAAAGGTCTTTGGTTAGTTCAAGTAATTTATATAAATTGTTTTTTCGTGTATTAAAAAAACCATTAAAGCATTCAATCCCCTCAAGTCCGAGGGCAGCCTCTAGATCATTCATTTTCGAATTAAACCCGATTCGCTGGAAATCGAAATATATGCTTCCTGCCGGGCGGCCATGTGATTTTACAGATCTTATTACTTCAGCCGTTTTGTCATCGTCGGTTACAACCATTCCCCCTTCACCACAAACAATCTGATGGGCTGTATAGAAGCTGAATGCACCCATATCACCAATCGTACCAACAACTTTGCCTTTATAAGTAGCACCGTGCGCTTCACAGGCATCTTCAATAACTTTCAGATTATATTTTTTAGCGATTTTAAGGATGGTATCCATCTCACAGGGTTTCCCCATAGTGTGGACGACCATGATGGCTCTCGTCCTATCTGTGATAGCTTCTTCTATTTTAGAGGGGTCAAGATTGAGGGTTTCCAGTTCAACGTCAACAAACTTTGGAGTGAAACCAGCCGCTAAAATCGAATTAGCTGTTGCCACAAAAGATAATGCGGGAACAATGATCTCATCCCCCCTTTCTGCGCCAAAATCATACAATGTTGCACAGGCGACCATGTCTGCATCAGTGCCAGAACTGGTGGCAATTGCGTGTTGATATCCGAATAATGCCGCAAATCGTTTTTCGAATTCCCTTACATTATCTCCTTCCGATACCCAGTTTTTATCAATGGCTTTTTGTAAATATTTCTTTGCCGTTTCTCCGATTATCAGGTCGCCAAAATCTATTCTCATTGTTTACCTCCAATTATATTAATCGCTTTTTTGTATCTCTCAGGTGTTCCTATGTCGAGCAATTCGTTTTCAATTATATATCCATAGCATTTATTGTTGATAAGTTTTGGAAACAAGTCATATTCCAAGGAAAAAATAGTTTCATCTGGCATATATGAAAATATTTCCTTTTGCATCATATACACGCCGGCATTTATTAAACATTGTCCTTTATTATCGACTTTCTCTTTGAAACATATTATGTTTTGTGAATCATCTAATACCACATTTCCATAATCTTCCCCGTCGTGTGAACGAGTTAAAACCATGGACAATGTTGCTTTTCTGTAAATGTGAAAATCAAAGAAATCCTTGAAATCTACATTGCAAATTGAATCCCCATTCATAACCATAAAAGTATCGCTTTTAATAAGCGATTTTGCATTATTCAAAGCACCGCCTGTTCCCAAAGGATAATCTTCTTCAGAAAAATCGATATTGTAATCCTTCTCGTAATTGAAATGATCTTTGATCCGCTCCTTAAGGTAGCCAACACACAAGATTATATTTTTAAAACCATGTTTCAGCACGTCATCAATGAGAATGTCCAGAAACGTTTTATCATCGATTTTCGCTAATGCTTTTGGACGATCTGATATGGCAGGTCTTAGTCTTGTACCCAGCCCTCCGCAAAGGATTATAACATCAATATCTTTTAGGTTCGTGACCATTTCTCTTACCATTAATAATTATTTGATGGTGCATAATAAATAATCTGACTGCCCAGTGTATCAAATTTAAAAGGCACATGTAATAAGTGTTTCAGTTTTTCCTTTACATTTGTCTGGAATTCAGGTTCTACAAAGAATAGAATAAATCCACCACCGCCTGCCCCCAGCAATTTCCCGCCCAGTGCACCAGCCTGCATAGCAGTTTCATATATCTGATCTACTTGCGAAGTTGAAATTTTATCTGTCAAACTTCGCTTGATCATCCAGCTTTCATGCAATAGTCTGCCAAAATCAGTAATATCTGAATCACTGCCATTCAGTATTTCTATGGCTTCATCAACCATTTCCCGCATCTGATTCAATTCAGCTGTCTTATCAGGTGTTTTTTTTATCTGTTCTCCTGCAATTTCAGACGCAGTTCTGGATAAGCCCGTGAAAAACAGCATAAGATGATCCTGAAAAGTTTGAGATTTTTTTGCACCAATCGTGATTGGTTGAACCTGTATTTCCTGCGTTCCACCAAATTCAATTTTATTGAATCCGCCAAAAGTAGCAGTTGTCTGGTCCTGTGAACCAACATTTTCATTTATCATATCTTGTTCAACGTGTATAGCATCAAGAGCCAACTGTCTTTTGGTTATCATTTTGCCTTTCATGGCATACATGGCATTAAGCAGACCTACGGTAAATGATGAACTGGAACCTAAACCTGAGCGCGCAGGTAGATCGGCATCGTGATGTATTTCAAGCCCATGATTCGAATTCATAAATCTAAGAGTTTCCCTTATTGATGGGTGTTGTATTTCAGAAATGTCTTGAGTTTGTTCGCTTTTAGAATATACAAGGCGGTAATTATAATCAAAAAATGGAGGGAGGTGTCGTAGGTTGATATAACAATATTTATCTATTGAAGTAGCAAGTACTGCCCCCCCATGCTCTTTATACCATACAGGATAATCTGTCCCTCCTCCAAAAAAAGATATGCGAAATGGTGTTCTACTTATTATCATATTCTACCCCCGTTCTCAAACAAATTTCCTGTGAATTTTATGTTTAAGCATGCTCTTGATGTGTTCTACCACACTTTGACCGAATTTATCTCTTATCATTTCCAAGTATTTTGGATTGCTCAAATATTCCATAAAAGCATTATCCCTAAATATTAAAACTTCTGCTGCGGATAGATATTTTGTTGGCATAGGCAAAGTATCTTCTCCATACTGTGAATATCCATGCCACTGTTCTGGTAGTTTTATTCCTCCCTTAAGAGCTTCATGATATAATTGAGAACCAGGGTAAGCCATTGCTGTGTAGAAATTTACATATTCAAAATTGAATTCCTTTGCCATATCCAGTGTTTCTCTCATTGTTTCAATATCATCATCAGGAAGACCAAAAATAAAATTCCCAATTATATTTATACCGGCTGCTCGTGTCATTTCAATCGCTTTTTTAACGGTATCGTGATTAAACTTCTTTGAAACACCATTACGTACCTGATTGCTGGCGGACTCAAATCCAAAAGCAACCCAGTTAATACCTGCCTGTTTCATTTTCTTAAGAAGAACCTCATTGACCGTATCAACTCTGGCATAAACCCAAATATTCAATTTATAATCGCGCTGAATAATCAGGTCACAGATGCGCATGACGCGGTCTGTATTAAGAACAAATAATTCATCAAGGATTTTAAGATTATTTATTTTATATTTTTGTACAAGATAATCGATTTCCTCAACTATTTTTTCAGCACACCGGTAACGAATGCCAGGTTTATCATTATACATGGCATGAATATTACAATAGGTACAATTGAATGGACATCCAAAACTTGTATATATAACTGCATATCGATCCCTTTGGTCAATGTGATCAAAACAATGCCAATTATGAGCTCGATATATATTCATTTGCAAAAGATCCCACGCAACAAATGGTAATTCATCAAGATTTTCAATGAGTGGCGCAGGAGAATTTGAAATGACTTGTTCTCCTTTTCTATACCATAGACCATTTATATTATAGTCCGTTATTTCTTTACTTTTTCCCAATGCTTCCAAAAGTTGAAGGATTGTATAAAATCCTTCACCCTGACAGATAAAATCAACTTTTTCTTCCTTCAAGGTTTGTTCTGGTAGTGCAGATGGATGAAGCCCACTTAGAAATGTTTTGATATGTGGAGCTTTCTTTTTGAGTGCTCTAAGAACTTCACCAACAGCGGTCATTTTAGGTGTGGAAGACGCCGATGGATTTGAGCCAAGAACAACAATGCCTGCTAAATGTGGATTGTATTCCGAAATCTTTGCTGCGGTATCCTCAGGTGAAAGATTTTCTGCTTCAGCATCTATTATTTTTACGGAATAACCTTTTTCCCGAATGAACCCTGCAATCAACCCGCACCAGATAGGTGGTTCAATTCCTGAAAGTGAAGAGCCCAACTTACCATACACCTGACTCCGTGCGCCAGGATTAATTAACAGCAGATCCAGTTCATTTCCCATATTTACCTATACAGTTATACATTTGAATATTGATTTCTTCTTATGACCTGATACCCTTTAATCAATTCCTCAATCCCTTGTTGAAGTGAATTTTCAGGCTTAAATCCTGTTGCTTCAATTTTCTCATTACTCACAACGTAATCCCTCTTATCCAGATCTTCACCAATTTCAGCTTCCGCAAAATAAAAATCAGGAACTTGTTTTTTAATTTCCTCACAAAGATCCCACTTGCTGATATTTGCATCGCTTAATCCGACATTATAGGTCTCATTTTTCATATTATCAAAATTATCAAGACAGTGGATAAATGCCTTTGCCACATCACGTACATGCACATAGTTTCTCTTAAAATGGGATTCGAAAAGGACTAAAAATCCATCGTTGACTGCACGATAAGTAAAATCATTCACTAAAAGGTCTAAACGCATGCGTGGACTAATCCCAAAAACAGTAGCAAGCCGAAGGGTGATACTATTACCCGCTTCCAGAATGGCTTTTTCTGCATCCACTTTTAATTTGCCATAAAGAGATATTGGATTGAGAGTAGTCTCCTCAGTGCAGTACTTATCTTTCTGCCCAACACCATATCCACTGTTAGTAGTCGGAAATATTATGGTTTGGTCATTTTTTCTTAAATCCAATAACATCTTGATAGCATTGAGGTTTATAGTCTCAGCACCTACCGGGTCTTTTGAACAAAGCGGTGCGCCTGTATAACAAGCCAGGGGAAATATTGCATCAACATTTTCAATGTATTTGGATATAAGTTCCTTATTACGGGCATCTCCTCTGATTATCCTTAATTTTTTATCATTACAGCAATCCAGCAATGAAGTCTGGTTATACATAAAATTATCAACTACTACTACTTCATGTCCATTTCTAAGCAATGTGGGAACTAATATGGATCCAATATACCCTGCTCCGCCTGTAACCAATATTCTCATTTAAATATCTCCTTTTAATATTTGCTTAATATTTTCTATTATAGTATCTTCATCCAGATTATTTAACTTATGTAAATAATCCCTGCTTCCTATCTCAAACGTATAAGAATCTCCAAACCCCATCCTTTTTAATATAATTTTCGATTTTTTATTTTCCAATATGCCCGAAATCAAACTATCTAATCCGCCTTTGTTTATAAATCCCTCTTCAAGTGTGATTAAATTTCTGTATTGTTTTATTGATTCGAAGAATATATCCTCTTTAAAAGGTTTAATTAGAAAAATATCTATTACACCCACAGTTATATTTTCTTCTGCAAGCATTTCTGCAACCTTCAGTGCTTTATGGGTCATATATCCCGTAGAAACTAAACAAACATTTTTTCCATTTCTAATTTCTTTAAACCCCCTTTCCAATTCTAAATCATCAATTCTTTCATGAATTTGTACTAAAGGTTTCCCATCAAATCTGATATATTTCGGTTTTTTTACCTTGATAGAATAATCAACAAACTTCTGCGCTAAAACCCAATCGCTCGGTGAAAATACCTCAATATTAGGTAATGTCCTCATAATCGAAATATCTTCAATGCAATGATGTGTAGGTCCAGATACATCGTAACTCAAACCCGCTCCAACACCTATCAGGTTGATATTTATCTCTTTTAGTTGGGCATGTAAGGAAAGGTTCACCCTGATCTGCTCGTATGCTCTCATTGTCAGAAATGGAGCTATTGCATAAGCATAAACAGTATAACCTTCTAGTGCCAATCCGGTTGCAATATTAATAAGGTTTTGTTCTGCAATCCCCACATTAATAAACCTGTCCTTAAATTCTTCCCGGATAAGATCCAGCTTCGGTGAACCGAAGTCTGCACATAAGAAAAAGATATTTTCATCTTTCTTCATTCGTTCATAGATACGTTCTATAAACACATCTCTCATTGTTTTTTTTTCTAATTTCACTGTAATCCCGCAATTATTTCATCAATTTCATTTGAAGCTAAACTTATTACATGACTTAAAGAATCAGTTTCAAGTCTTGGAACTCCCTTCCCTTTAACAGTATTTGCTATCAAAAGTTTTGGTTTATTGTTTTTCTCTTCTTTCATAGTCAATAGGAATTTGTATAACTGTTCAACATCATGACCGTCAACAATCTTTACATCCCACTTAAAAGCTTTGAATTTTTCTTCGAGTGGTTCCATATCCAGAATATTTTTACAATAATCAAGCATACATACTTTATTATAATCCAATACAACTACTAAATTATCCAACTTGTGCTCTCCGGCAAACATAATCGCTTCCCATACCGAGCCTTCATATAATTCACCGTCACCAAGCAAAACAAAAACTTTTTCGTCCCTGTTTTTGTTCCTCAATGCAAGAGATATACCACATGCAACACCCAGTCCATGCCCTAACGAGCCATTTATTGTTTCAAATCCGGGAACTATTGAATCTGGAATTCCTCCGAGAAATGAACCTTCCTTGCAAACCCTGCTTAACTCACTTTTATCAAAATAACCCAAATCTGCAAGTATCGGATATAATGATATTGCGCCATGACCTTTGCTAATAATAAATCGATCCCTTCCTACCCATGAAATATTAGATGAGTCAAAATTGAGAATCTTTCCATAATACATAGTAACAAATATTTCCACACAGGATAAAGACGAGGCAATTCTTGTTTCTGAAGCCATTCTATGAATGTTTAGAGTTTCTTTCCTTACACATAAGGCTTTTTTTCTTAAAAATTCACTGAATTTTTTGGAGTCTTCTACTAACATGCTATTTCCTTAGCTATTGTGATGTTATTTAAATACCATTCATAAGTTACCTTTAACCCATCTTCAATATTTGTATATGGCTTCCATCCAAGATTTAAAAATTTCGAACTATCTAATAGTTTGCGGGGTGCGCCATCCGGCTTAGTTCGATCCCATTTAATTTCTCCGCTATATCCTACAATCCGTGATATAATCATAGCAAGTTCCTTTATTGAATAATCAACACCAGTTCCTATATTATAATGAGTGTTTTGAAGTTTTTCTGCATTCTTCATGGCAAAAATAGATGCTTCTGCAACATCTTCACAAAATATAAACTCCCTTCGCGGGTTACCACTACCCCAGAGAGTTATACTTTCTTTACCTTCCATCTTTGCTTCATGAAACTTTCTTATCAATGCAGACAAAACATGAGATTTTTCCAAATCAAAATTATCGTTTGGTCCGTACATTGAATTTGGAATGAGGGAAATAAAACAATTTGTATTAAATTGGTAATTATAAGATTTGCAACCGATTATACCAGTGGTTTTTGCTATTGCATAAGCTTCACTGGTTTCTTCTATCATTCCTGTCATCAGGTGTTCTTCTTTCATAAGCTGTGGGCAATTTATAGGATACACGCAGGATGAACCATAGAAAACCAGATGTTTTACATTATATTTTTTAGCCGCATCAAAAACATTATCCTGGATTGAAACATTAGTATGCAAAAAAGTAGCAGGATATGTTCTATTAGCAATAATGCCACCAGTCAGCCCAGCTGCAAGAAATACGTAATCAGGTTGTTCATTTTTAAAAAAATCGTTAACTTCACTCTGACTTGTTAGATCCAGTTCATTGCGGGTCTTTGAGATAATACCAGTATATCCATTTGATTTTAATTTTTTTGTAAGTGCTGAACCTAACAGACCGGTATGTCCCGCAACATATATTCTTGAATCCTTTAACATCTCTAAATAATCTCCAGAATAACTTCATATGATACCATTATTTTACTTTTGCACCTTTCCCCACTATTTTAAAAAACTCTCCAACCCACTATCCGTTAACGGGTGCTTAAACATCTTTTCAATAATGCCAACTGCTTCAACAGTTCCGCCTAACCTTTTGATATTGTTCACCGCATTGGCGCCCCATCCCCCTTCATACAACTCGTTCTCAATATCAACAATGGGCACCGGTGCTTCTGGAGAAATGCGTGTGACTGTTCCAGATAAATATTGATTAATCATTAAATCACCAATAGCAAGTCTATTTGTCCCATTGAAAGAGTTAATAATTTTATTCATTAGCGGTATCCTCAAAAGTATTTGGTTTCAGATATATTTAAAACATAACATACTAATAAAATAAAAAGTATCTATTTTACATTTTTTCATTACAATCACGCTATCAACATAACATTCATCTGCATCATAATCCCCTTTAGCTCTTCATAAATCTTCCTATCAAACTTCAACACCAAAATACCATAAACCAAACCACCCAGCACAACCGGAATTAGTGCGAGCCATACATTCGACAGCGGAACCAACATCCGATACCCCCCTACAATCAACGACATCACAAAAGCCGCCTTAAAAATATTCACCAAACTATGAGATTCCACTCTTATCGATAGCATCTTTGATAACCCCAAAAATGCAAGAATTGCATTTAATACCATAGTAACAAGTGTAGCAATCGCAGCCCCAGCAATACCAATTACAGGAATTAATGCTGCATTCAATGCAATGTTCACCACAACTGCCACCACAGTGATCTTAAACAGATATTTCATCTGGTCAAGTGCAGTCAGATATGTTGTGAAAAAATATTGGAAAATATTTACTATTTGCACAAGAAACAATACCAGCATTGTCATGTAGCCTCGCCCAAATTCTGGCCCATAGAAATAATAAAGGAGTTTATCGCCCAGTAAAACCCCACCTGCAAACATTGGTATTCCCAGAACAAGTGAGTAAGTAAATGCACGCGAGAGCGATTCTTCGATTAACTCAGTTTCACATGTTTTCCCCCATCTACTAATCCGGGGATATAGTGTTGAACGAAGTGCGGTCGTTGTAAACGCTGCCAATACGGTGAACTGCAGTACTATACGGTACACGCCTACATCCTCAGTATTAAGATAGTAACCTATCATAATCGTGTCTGCTGTTGAAAACACTGCCATTCCACCTGAAATCAAAAACACCCACAACGAGAACGTTGAAAGGCTTTTAATGTGTCCCCACCCAAAACGCACAAAACGCAAGTCAAAAAAACGCAGATGTACGATGGAGCCGACAAACATCCCCACAACAAACCCGCCCACAAGTCCTGCAACACCAAAACCAAAAAAAATTGCAACCACCTGAACAATAATGCGTGAAACATTGTCAATGAAACCAGCAGTTGCCCCGACCCCATTTTTTCCGCAACCAAGGTTGCCGCCTGAAACAGCCCCCCCAAAAAGTGATACAATCAGCGCCAGTAAAAGCCAGATAAATGTCCCTGCCTCGTTGAAATCAACAAAATAACTGCGAAAAGCAATGAGTGCAACTACTATAACCGTCACAAAAACAGAACGAAGTACGACAAACGCACTGAAATACGCATCCTGCTCTTCTCCTTCGCTAATGCGTTTGATCACAGCTCCGCAAAATCCACCTTCGGTCACAAGACCAATAGTATTGAGATATGCCAGGAACAAGAAATACGCACCCAGAACACCCGCACCCACAGCATGCGCAAAATACATTGTACTTAAAAATCCGATCAATGTAAATGCAATCTGCCAGATAAGCGACACTATGCTCTGCCGCCGTATTGGCTCGATGGACATGATGCGGGAGAAAAAGGTGTTTAATTTGAACATGTTTTGTCAGGAGGCTGGAAAGGATGAATTTTTGTGGTTTTTATGATGCAGTCTTATATCATATAATCTGGTAAATAAATATGGTCATTTGAAATTCCGGTATGACGATGTAAACAGCGAACTCATACGAACTGAAACGAACTCCCGGAGAGTTAGTTTTGAGTTCG
>PGYG01000111.1 GCA_002839545.1 Candidatus Methanoperedentaceae archaeon HGW-Methanoperedenaceae-1 | reverse complement strand
GAATAATAATATATAAAGTTATTGGAGGGAATCGAGTGCGTGCAAGAAGAAATGGAAATATTAGGTTAACCTATGCCCTATTTCGGCGGAGTTAAGGTTTAGAATAAAGAAGATAAATGGTATATCAGTATTAAAAAGTATTTCCAATAGTTATCCTGTGGCTTTGTTGTAGTCATACCCTATCCCTGTCATTTAACTACATTCCCAAAGCAAAACAAAAATTTGTATATTTGAAAAAGAGAACATGGGTATATTATAAGCGTATGTTAATTGATGAGTGTATAAAGCCAAAACATTCGGAACTACACATATATTTTTCTCACCGCAAAATATAATTATGAAACCCCTTATTTAACATACTCAATAAGAATGGAGGAGAAACCCTGAAGAAATTATTATGGTACCTGATTGCAGGGACGCGCGGTGGGCATACCCGGGCACTTATTTTAAAAAACCTTGTTGATAGACCATATAATGCAAACCAGTTATCAGATTCGATGGGTATGGACTATAAAACAATCAGGCACCATCTTGATGTTCTTATAAAGAACGGTATAATCACGATGGAGGGGGAGAAGTACGGAGCAATGTATTTTATATCAAAAGCTATGGAGGCTAATTTAGATGAATTTAACCAGATTTGGGAAAAAATTGATAAACAGGGTAATTGAAGATAGGAAGGAGGTAATAGTATTCAAATAACAGATATTGCATATTATATCACGGCAGGCAACATTGTTTTACTTCTCGTGCTATTGGTTTCATATATCGAGATATACGGAAAGCTAAAATCCAATTTTACACTCGGTCTTATTATCTTCACGATTGCGCTGTTACTTCAGAGTTTTACACGGGCGATTCTGTTGTTACTGGTTATTGCTGCACAACCCACACCAAGTATTTATGACATAACTATAATTAAATTACTGGGATACAACCCGGTTTATGTGATAATCCCGGATGTACTTGAGTTTATAGCACTGAGTATCCTGCTCTATTTCACAAGGGAATAAAAAAACATACTTTTCTGGCTTTGAAATCTGATAAAACAAAATCGGACGAATTAGAAAAAGAGATTAAGGACATAGCGGCATTCCCGGAGAGTGAGTTTACAAGTATAATCCGGGACGTGGGGTTCGAATGTGACTGCTGCGGAAAATGCTGCACCAGTGAATTTAACGACCATGTTTTTCTTCTGGATGAGGATGCTGAAAGGATTATAGATAATGTCGGCAGGGATTGCCTGCTGCCGGCACCTTATTATGATTTTTGCGATAACCTTGGACGGTTTTATGTGATTGGGTATGCGCTAAAGAGCAAAACCAATGGTAATTGCATATTCTACACAGGGAAAAGATGCGAACATTACGAGTTGCGCCCGTCTATTTGCAGGATATATCCGTACATGCTCCACAGGGAGGCTGATGAACATGGTAATATTGAATTCAGGCAGGTAAGCGGGCTTGACGAACATGGCACATACCATAATGAACTCGACGACGCGGCATGCCGTGATATATCCGGGGATGTGAAAAAATACGAAATCGCATTCATCCGGCAAAAAATAAAGTTTTTGCATTTAATTAAAACCCACTTTAAAAAACATGGTCTGACGCACAAAAGACAGGTTTATGATAAACGCATGAGGGATTTTGAAAAAGGCGGGGAAATCGAGGTTTATGTTTTTTACAACGGGGAATTTGATAAAAATATCATCTCAAAAACAATTAACTAATGATAAAATAATGAGGGTATCAGTTAAAAGGTTGGAATAATATGTCAAAACAATGTGACTTATGCGGTTTTACAGAACCTCTGCCGTTTACATGCAAATTCTGCGGGAACTCATTCTGCTATAACCACCGCCTGCCTGAATCGCATAACTGTCCCGGGCTTATACTTTATAAACAAAAAATCCATGATACCGGGAAGTTGTATCATCATAAAACTGAGGTGAAAGTACACAGGAGCGGAACGCCTGCTTTCAGGTCAGTTAACAATTTCCTGTCATTATTAAAAGGCAACGCATCACTTGCTATACTGACTGTAGCCGTAATATCCTTCTTACTTGAACTTATTCCAGGATATTTCAGCTATTTTTCCCTGTATCCTGTTGATATGTTTTTACAGCCTGCGAAGTTTGTTATTAACCTCATAACCCACATGTTCCTGCATGCAGGTCCGATGCATCTTTTATTTAATATGATGTTCCTGTATTTTATAGGGACAGAATTAGAACGAAGGATTGGCAGCAGGCAGTTCATAATTGTATTCCTGGTTTCAGGGATTGTCGCAGGAATCGGTTATTCGATATGGTCGCTTTTCATAATAGGGAATCCGTATGCTTCAGCAGTGGGAGCAAGCGGGGCATTGTTCGGCGTATTTGCCGCTCTTGC
>PGYG01000024.1 GCA_002839545.1 Candidatus Methanoperedentaceae archaeon HGW-Methanoperedenaceae-1 | reverse complement strand
ATCAGGTCAAGACCTACTGTCTCACCACGGACTGCGGAAAGTTCACGAACAGCGTTTTCATCAGCCTTCAGGATAGTGTATTTTTCACCGTCATACATTCCGAGCCTGACATCATACTCACTTTCCCGTTCCCTGAGTACTGAATAGAATTCTTCGCCGATGGTGTCACCCTGCCACAAAACTAAAAAATGCTCATTAATCTTATTATCAAGTCCTGCCCTGCTGAAATTCCTGACAGCCCTGTGCCACGGAAGCAAAAGAAGCGCCCTGTCACCGCCCTCCATCAGCATCATCATTGTATATTCGATGCCGTCCTTTTTCCTCATTGTGTTGGACGCTGTGTACCTGTGATGCCCGTCAAGAATGAGGATGTTCTTTCCTGCCATCATTCCAGTAATCCTGTTGATAAGGCTTTCATCTGTTATTTCCCATAACATGTGGCGGTTTCTATTAAGGGTAACATCAACAAGCGGGGGACGTTTGGGATTTGGCACAAAGTCAGGGCGCACAAAGCCGAGATATTCCTCAAAAAGGTTGTTAAGGTCATGACCCGGCATGCTGTATTCTGCTGATATGGGCGAGAAGTTCATCATGCAGGCTTTCATGACATCGTAGCGTTCTTTCGTGTTAATTTCAAATATATTCTCGTGCCCGACTATGTTTCCTTCACCAGGCTCTTCCACCTTCACAAGAGAGACAAGCCCGAACGCAAAATACTTGCTCCGCCTGTTACTTTCAGGAAGCTGTGCAAGGAGCTCCTGCGGCAGGGTAAACATAATACCGTAAATGTAAAAAGCCGGTTTTTCCCTCTCAACAACGGTTTTTGATTCTTTCAGGGCACTAAGGCTGTTTTTCGCGTATTCGATATATTCATCCCTGTCCATGTCTTTCCTTCGCGTGGTTACGTGGATGATGTTGTTTTTTTCCAGGGCATAGGTCTTGTGGGTTTTTTCGTCTATTGTATCATAGACCGGACAGACCAGTTTGTCGATTGGAAGTTCCGGGTTAAGAATGGTGGCTTTGAAGGGGCGAATATCTACCATTGTTTGAGTATCCTGTGATGTTTTTTTTTGAATTGGGATACCCAAATGTCAATATCGGACATGAATGTTTCGAATGGTATGGATTGAAAAATAAGAAGCTAATGTTAAATGGACCGGTCGGGATTTGAACCCGAGGCCTCTCCCATGCCAAGGGAGCGATCTACCCCTGAGCTACCGGCCCATAAAGGTATCCTGCATAATGCATGGAATTAGATAAAGGTATCGATTGGTTTGCCGGAATTCTGGCGTGGCTTAATTAGTTTAACAAAACAAAGGGATGTGGGACAATGATGTGATATATTTTAATACTAAGTGGAATAAGTTACTTTGCATGGAGTGGAAAGAACACAGCACCTCAAAAAATTTTCTTGTCTCCTCGGTTTTATGGCTGGTATTGTTCACGACTTTCGGTTTTATCCTCGCAATTAAATTTTTTGCACCCGAATTCCTTGGCAATGCATCGTTTTTGACATTTGGCCGTGTGCGCCCGATGCACGTAAACGGTGTGGCATTTGGTTTTCTTTCAACAGGGCTTCTCGGTGCCGTACACTATATTATCCCCAGAATATCAGGCACAAAGCTGTTTAATGAAAAACTCGGGAACTTAACTGTTTTATTGTGGGATATTGTTGTAATTGCAGGCACTGTTTTACTGGCTTTCGGATATACACAGGGCAGGGAATATGCAGAATATATCTGGGTAATCGATGTCGGGATACTACTTACATTGTTGATGATAGGGTACAACCTGTTTAAAACAATCCTCTCAAGGACAGAACGTAAATTGTACGTTTCAAGCTGGTATGTTATGGGGACATTCTTGTGGTTCCCGATTGTGTACTTCATAGGAAATGTCATGTGGCATCCAGACACAGGCTCTCTCAACGGGACGGTTGACGCTGTTTTCAACTGGTTCTACGGCCATAACGTCCTGGGGCTGTGGTTCACAACACTTGGTATCGCTTCCTGGTATTATATCATCCCTGTCATAATCAGGCGTCCTCTTTACAGCCATCTTCTTTCGCTTATTGGCTTTTTTTCCATTGCTTTCGTGTATACGGGTGTTGGCGGGCATCATCTTTTACAGGCGCCAATCCCTGAATGGCTAAAGACCATAGCAGTTGTTTCAAGCGGTTTGATGATGGTTCCTGTCCTTGCATTCATTACCAATATCGGTCTCACCATGCGCGGGAGCTGGAACCACTTTATTTCAAATATTCCCCTCAGGTTCATTCTCATTGGCTGGTTTTTATATTTCCTTACATCGGTACAGGGAACTTTCCAGGCGATGCGCGGGACAAATATGTTTTTGCATTTCAGCCAGTGGACTGTAGGTCACGCCCATCTTGCCCTGCTTGGCAGTTTCGGGTTACTTGTAATGGGTACGATATATTTCATGATTCCAAGGGTTACAGGTAAAGAAATTTATTCTGCGCGGCTTATGAGTTACCACTTCTGGTTTACAGTACTTGGTTTCATCCTGTTTTTCGCATCAATGACAATAATGGGACTTGTCCAGAATTCTGCATGGATGCAAAATATTACCGTTGCTATTACCTTACTTCAACTGAAACCGTTTTTTATAGCAAGGGCAATCGGCGGCGGTACGATAATAGTGGGACAATACATATTTTTTTATAACATGTGGAAAACACTAAGGAATAGCTCGCTTTATCACCATGAGGTCCAGCCTGTAACTTCCCGGATAAAAAAAAGCCATGGAAAAATCAGTAAGTATAAGGAAAGTGTTCCGCTTTTTGCGATTGGAGGAATCGGGCTTTTTTTCTCAATGTTATTTCTTGTAATTGTTCTTCCTCATCTTCTTATGCAGTATGAGCCCACCGATGGCATCCACCCGTATTCTGAAGAACAGGCACAGGGAAGGGAAATATACAGGACAATGGGATGTATGTATTGCCACTCCCAGTTCGTGAGGGAGCAGGACTGGGGAATCGGGAAAACCTCAATGCCGGGCGATTATTATTACGACATGCCGCATTTTCTCGGTACTGAAAGAACAGGACCTGACCTTGCGCAAATTGGCGGTATGAGACCGCCTGAATGGAACATACAGCATCATAAAAATCCCCGTTCAGTGAGTCCGGGTTCAATAATGCCTCCGTTTGGTTTCTTATCTGAACAGGAGTTCCATGACCTTGAGGCATATGTTAATACACTGGGCGGTTCAAACCTTGAAACACAGGACTTCCAGCCCCGTGTTCCACAGATTTATGCAGGGAAAGAAAATCCCTACATGAAAACGATTATGATGGCAAATTCAAGTAACGAATCCGGAAATGAGTATGCAGCCCTTGTGAAAGAAGGGAAAGTACTTTTTATCCAGCGTTGTTTATCCTGCCACGGAGGTTCAGGTAACGGGCAGGGACCGTATGCACGTCATGTAAATACACACCCTGCAAACCTTCATGAACGGATTTCCAATTTTCCGTCAGAGGATTATCATTTCTGGAGGGTAATGGAAGGCGTGCCAGGTACTGCAATGCCTCCATGGAAACTTTCCCTGACTGAGGATGCGGTATGGAAGATTAACTCATACGAGATGACTTTTGTTAATGGGGTTGAAAGAGTAGTACCCGGCGAAGTATCTGATAATGAAGCTAATGAATTCGGTAAAAAAGGAATAATATCCCCAATAATACAGGACGAGATTAATTTTACAGAAGGGAAAAAGATATATGAACTCTACTGCGCGCAGTGTCATGGTGTGGAAGGGCAGGGGAGCGGCCCGGCATCTGTATATATAAATCCTGAACCTGCCAATTTCACTGAGACAAACGATGATTTCACGATGCAGGGGCAGTGGTTCTGGAAGGTGAGCGAAGGTGTGGAAACCACCAATATGCCCCCATGGAAATACGTGCTTTCAGGGGAAGAACAATGGAAGGCTATATATTATGCCCAGAAACAGTTTTCAGAACCCGGTGTTTTTGAAGAAAAATGGAGGCAGTAATGGTAACTGATTATGCTGTTATTCTGGCAGCAAGCGCACTGATCCTCTTGATATTCCCGGCAATGCTTGTATGGGGATGGTTAAAAGGGCAGTTCAGGGATATTGAAGAAGCAAAATATATTGTGCTGGAAAGTGAGGATGATGAAAATGCCAGTTGAAATATCCCATACTGAGTTGTATCCACAGCTTCTGGTGTATATGCTTCTTGGTGCCCTGACTATTGCTGTTTATTTTGCCCTGAAAAGCGGGGATAAGTATTCGGTTGAGGATGCAGAAAATGATGCTGAGAATTTTGCAGGTGTAATTTCCGAAGCTGACGGGCCGCTTACTACATTTCTTATTATTGCTTTTATAGTGCTAATTGTGTGGGCGGTTGCCTATCTAATCCTGAACATGTGAATTAAATTTTACTTCCCGCGTCCATAACATTTACTTTCGGTGCTTTAATCCCGTTTTTAGCAAACTCTTCCCATGTTCTTCGTGTAACTTCGGATTCGAATTCAAACTCGTACCTTAAATCATTCACGTAAGCCTTGGCACTAAGATGCCTGTAAAATGGGAAATCTTTCAATAAAACTGTAAACGGGCGTTTATTTGAAACAAATACGTATTTTGATGTTATCACTGCCTCTTTTAATATTTTCATAGCCTGGGCACTATCTGAACCTGAATCAATGAATAATTCGATAACCACCATCATCTCCTGTGTTCCGGCGTTTGCGCTTGCCACAGCCTGTGTGAAAATGAGGAAATTCGGTACTGAAACGACGTTATCGTCAGGCGTTACAAGTCTTGTCGAGCGTATCCCGATATCAATGACCTCACCATAGTAATCGCCCATTTTTATCTTATCCCCGACATGGTATGGTTTTTCAAAGGTGATGACCATCCCGCCTATAACATCCGCAAACAGGTCCTTAAGTCCAAAACCAATGCCAGCCCCGAGAAGCCCGCCAAACAGGACGAGCTGTTCAGACGACAATTTCAGGATATTCGCCAGGATATAATAAAGCGCTATTCCATAAATTGTGAATTTCAATAAAGGAATTACCATTTTAACGGTTATCCTGTACTGTCCTGCCCTTTCAGAGGACCATGTGAGGATAAACGTGATGATTCGGATAAGGAGATAGGCAATTAAGATAACAAGTATTGAATTTATTAATGTAACAGTACTGAATGCAGGCAGATTAATCATGCTATTATCTACCATTTACCACACCAGCCTTGATTTTTTAAGGTAATCAACAATGCTATGCAGGGCTTCGGGTTTTAGTGTGCAACAGCCTTCAGTTAAAGATATAAGCCCAAGTGTTACTAACCTGAAAAGTATTTCATCAATATTAAATTCACTTCCTGCGATTTCGGAAAGTTCGTCTTTTTTAATTGATTTTACTGACAGGATAATGCCCAGGATATAAGCTTCGTTTAAGTCAATATCTATATTGAATGAGAAATCCTTTATCCTGCTCGGTCTGATGGCAGGATACTCAAGACCATTGTGCCATAACACATTTGCAACTCCGAGATTTCCATTTGAAATGTGGTGTATCCTGTCAAATATAAGTTCTTCAACCGTAACTTTTGCCTCATTATGCGATACTTTCATTTCAAGAACAATTTTATTGATTTTCAAAAATGGGATATTGATGGTTTTATTCAATGATTTAAGAGTAAAAGGATAATTCACGAATTTAATCAGTTTTTCTTTTTCAGAAGCAACATCTTCTATGAATTTAATCTCGTCTTTGTCATAACTTGACAGGATATACTCCTTTAATTCATCAGCCTTCATTATCGGAAGGTATATCTGGACAGGGAAAAACTTGCTGATATTACTCACTTTTTCAAGGTAGTTCCATGAATAAAGATTCCATGTTGTGATGAACATGTTATTCTGGGATACGGTTAATTTCAGGAAGTCTTCAAGAACGTCAAACCCGCCT
Organism: Candidatus Methanoperedentaceae archaeon HGW-Methanoperedenaceae-1; assembly: GCA_002839545.1. Lineage (GTDB taxonomy): Archaea > Halobacteriota > Methanosarcinia > Methanosarcinales > Methanoperedenaceae > Methanoperedens_A. Next base: position 17,873 of record PGYG01000024.1, on the reverse strand, counting down.
ATCCTGCGGGTGTAAATAAACTCACAATGGTCAAGTATTACGATTCTGTTTGAGTCCAGAATCTGCGTTATTTCACTTATATCATGGACAAACGATGAAAACGAAAACCGGGTGGCTTTTTGGGTAATATTTTGTTCAATCTCATTTATCAGTGCGGTTTTTCCGGAAAACGGTTCTGAAATGATAGCTATATTCAAATTTTCCCCCATCTCAAAACCAGCTATGGCAGTCCGTATGTCTGCAATTTCTTTCTGGAATCCTATTATTCCGCTGTCAGGTTTGGTTTCAGCATTATTAACAGAAGTTTCATTCATGATGATTCAAATCCCACAAACATCACTGTGAATTGTGTTTTGTTGAACATATATAATTTAGTATCGTTCTATTATATTATAAAGAGTATCCCTTTTTGCAACAGGTCGCCCTAATTTCCTGGCAATATGCACAAACTCATCCAGGTTCTTGCTATGGAAAGGCACACCTGCCGCCCTGACTACATTCTCCTCAATCATAGTTCCCCCGAGGTCGTTGCAGCCGTAGTTAAGCGCCACCTGCGCCATTGAAATGCCCTGTGTCACCCATGATGCCTGGATGTTCCTGATAAAGCCGTTTAAGAGAATGCGCGACACAGCAACCATTTTCAGGTAATCGACACCTGTTGAACTTCCGCTTAACTGCGTATTCTCGGACTGGAAGCTCCAGGGAATAAAAGCCGTAAATCCGTGATATTTTTCCTGCATTTCACGTATCCTTATAATGTGTTTGATTCTCTCTTCAGGAGTTTCTTCATGTCCGAAAACCATTGTGGCAGTTGTTGGAATCCCGAGGGAATGGGCTGTCACCATCACTTCCTGCCATTTTGTCCACCCGATTTTATTCGGGGAGACACTGTTTCTTACGCGGTCGTCAAGGATTTCCGCGCCTCCGCCCGGAATGGAATCAAGCCCTGCATCATGCAGACGTGAAATGGTTTCCTTAATACTTGCACCATACAGTTTTGAGATATGCACAATCTCAGGCGGTGAAAACGCATGCATCTGGACATTAAACTTACTTTTTACAGCACCAAGCATTTTCTCGTAGTATTCAATCGTTATGTCAGGGTTCAGCCCGCCCTGTATAAGAATCTGTGTTGCTCCGAGCTTAACAGCCTCGTCCACTTTTGAGAGAATCTCATCAACCGGAAGAACATACGCATCCTCAGCCTCTGCTTCCCTGTAAAATGCACAGAATTTACATTTCGATGTGCAGATATTGGTATAATTGATATTCCTGTCAACTACAAATGTTACAAGTTCACCGTTTGTCTTTTTTCGCATATCATCGGCTGCCGCACCCAGAAGTGCAAGATTCGCAGAGCCAAGAAGCTCCACCCCGTCTTTTACACCAAGTGGTTCACCGTCCATTGCACGTTTAAGGATTCCAGAGCTTCCGTTGTTGTCTGAAAAACGTTCTATAAGGTCAAAATTCGTCATCCTGTGAATAACTCCTGTTAAATTTCAGGGCAAGTTCTGCTTTCATAAGCTCCCTTCCAAGATAAGCTGCATGGTCAAGCCGCGAAACAAGCCCTGACCCGATAATGGTATCAAGCACTTCCCGCGCCGTAGTTCCGGTGATGCAGCCGTTTTTATGTTGTGCCATGAGCTTCCCTGCAACCATTTTCCCATTCCGTACTTCATTTTGTGTAATCTCAATCCTGAAACATCCGGCAGGGTCAAGGTGCCATGAATCAGCGGCTTTTGCAATTACTGCTGAAACCGGAATTTTGCCAAAGTCCCGCCTTCGTTTTTCCTTTGCAGCAAGCATATCAATCCCGAGGTCTTTCGGTGCGCTGTTTCTTTCTTTTGCAAGCGCCATCATCATTGAGGCTGTCTATGGCTGAAATCAGGCGTGAACAGGATACTGGCATCAAGTTCCATCCCCATCGCTGAGAGCAGGGCGTTAATTCCAATGGAATCAGCATCCATGAGTTCGGTTACATTTCCCGTCCCGAAAAACAAGGGCGTAGTTTTATCTTTTTTCCTGAACTCATAAAACCTGTTAATTGATTCCACAAGTCCGTGACCTGCCGGTTCAAGAACAGGGTCTGCGATTATTTTTTGTATTCCGGCATCCCGGGCTGATTCGAGATTCTGGAATAAACTTCCCATATCATCCACGCGGTCAGGGATTACAACCGCAACTGCTGCGTGTTTAATAATGTTATCCTTTACATCGTTTATATTTGTGGAGTTCAGGCTGAGAACAATATCAACCCCGTTTTCAAGCGCGGTATTGATGAGAGCCGGTTCAAGGGTATCGATGCTAAGCGGCAGAGTGGTTGCCAAGCGCGCGGTTTTTACAGCCTCAGCAGCTTCTTCCCCTGATGTACCAAGCGACATGCCAAGGTCGATAATGTCCGCACCCGTGTGCTCAAAATATAATATTTTGTCAATGAGTTCCTGCCTTCCAAGGCGGGCAGCATCTACAATTTCTGCCATTACCTTCATCCGCGAGTTCCCGCCGATTTTCACTGATTTTACAACAAGCGGAGCTTCGGACTTTTCCTCAAGCATGGTAACTTTCCCGATTGCATTTTCCCGCATTTTCCCGGCAAGCATTTCGCATGCAGGAATTTTTGTTGAAAGCTCAAGCGTTCCGGCAAAGGATAAAACAGAACCAAGGTCAACCGCATGTTTCGGACCGAGACGTATGGGCGTACCCAGTTCGTTTTCAAGAACTGTAAAATCCCCTGATGCAAGACCCGGAATAAGTATGAGGTCGTATTTTTTTTCAGGGAGATGCCTGCGAAGAAGTGCTGGCGTGATAAAAGCGGCGACCTCTATATCAAGGACTAAAACGTCAGCTTTGCCTTTCACTGCTTTTGTTACGGCATTCTCTGCCAGGTGACCTGTTACAACAAGAGTATCCATCTATATTCCAGTCAGATAACACAAAAGTTTATATAATGCACGCTAATCCTGATGCCAGGGTCAGTGGGCTTGCATTAATTCACAATCTTTTTATGTTGAAAAACAAATCCATAAAGGTGAAGTTATGGCATCCTTAAAAATTATTATAAGCATTTGCATAATAATGTTGAATATTGGATTCGCAAACGCAGCCACCCTTAATGTGGGGCAGGGACAGACTTACAGCACCATCCAATCAGCAATAGATGCGGCAAATACAGGCGATATTATTTCAGTGGCAGAAGGCACGTATTTCGAAAACCCTGTGGTTAAAAAAAACGGGATTTCGCTCATAGGGAAAAACAAGGAAAAAACCATCATCGATGGCAAGAAAACAGGCAGTGTTATCAAAATAGATGAGGCAAACAATGTCCAGGTCAGCGGGCTCACTATCCAGAACAGCGGGGGAAGCGGACAGTATGATGCCGGAATAAGCATGTTCAGGGCAAATAACAATTTATTGACAAATCTAATATTTATAAACAATATCATGGGCATTTCGCTATATTCAGCAAGCAACAACAATGTCATTTCCGGCAATGAAATAAAATCGAGCGGAAATTATGGTATTTTTATTTTTTCATCCAATGACAACAGGATATATAACAATAATATCCGGAAGAATAAGATCGGGATTTATGCCGATTCAGCCCGTACGAACCGTATTTATTCCAATAATTTCATAGAAAATAATGACCAGGCATTTGATAACAGCGGCATGAATTTATGGGATGACGGCGAATCCGGGAATTATTGGGGCGGGAATAAAGTAATCCTGGGCGGGAAAAACGCAAAAGATAATTTTCCACTCACGAGAGCAGTCACGATAAAAGAAGAAGCAGTTCTTGTGTCTGCCGGGCAAAAGACACAGGCAGAAGCGGGAAAAACATCACCCGGTTTTGGCGGCAATGCTGTCCTTGTCTCGATGATAGTGATATGGATGTCATGGATTAAAAGAAAATAGTTTTGTTGGAGGCAAATTCATTTCCTAACCATTATCAGGCATTCTGAATAGTCCTGGGAATTATCTAATATTTAGTTAAGTTTAAGTACGCAGAGATTTAAAAAGGAAATCGCTTACATAAACAGGCTCTTGAAAACCATTCCGGTAAACAATCCGTAGATAACGGTGTATTATAAGGTAATAGGAAATGAATTCAATATTAATTGTACTTATTTTAGCCATAGTGTTCGTAATAATCGGTTCATTCTATGCCACAAGAAGTATGATATTATGGAGAAGAACCAGTATTTCCGGGGTCGGTGCCGCGGTAACTAAAAGCAGGTCATTCCTGCATAATAATTTCGTGCTGGTTATACTTGTCGGGGCATTTGCAGGCTTGCATGTTTTACTTGAATTAATTCAGGACACTGTTTCGATAGAATCTCCTTATATTAACGGATTATTTTATGTTCTGTACTACATTACCCTTTTAGCAATAGTGGCGATTCTCTCGGTACTTTCATTCATGTGGTACAAACTTCTCTTAAAGATCAACGAGTGGGATAAACGCCTGATAAGCGGGAAGAAATAGCGGTTATTAACCCCTTCGTAACCACAGTCAGGCGTTGTGAATATTACCTGTTGCCGACTGCCGTAAGCTACCGAAACGGTTATATAGAATCTCAAACAATCAGAATGTCTCGTACAAAGTAAAATTTGTACATGCTATTAAAAATTAAGATAACATTTTAAAGGAGGTTATTTATGGCAGGACAATTAGGTGGACAGCCAATCTTTATTTTAAGAGAAGGCAGTCAGAGAACAAAAGGAAGAGAAGCACAGAGTAATAACATAATGGCAGCTAAAGCAGTAGCGGCAGCAGTCAGGACAACCCTCGGACCAAAAGGCATGGATAAAATGCTTGTTGATTCAATGGGTGACATTGTAATAACAAACGATGGTGCAACCATCCTTAAGGAAATGGATATCGAGCACCCGGCAGCAAAGATGATTGTGGAAGTCTCAAAGACCCAGGATGACGAGGTCGGGGACGGTACAACCACAGCAGCAGTCCTTGCAGGTGAATTATTAAAGAACGCAGAAGAACTTCTTGAAGCAGGCGTTCACCCGACCATCATCGCAGCAGGATACAGGCTTGCGTCAGTAAAAGCCAAGGAAATCCTCCAGACCATTGCAAGACCAGTGACAGGAACTGACAGGGACTTGTTATATAAAATTGCAGCAACTGCAATTACCGGAAAAGGCGCGGACTCATCTAAGGAAGTATTTGCGAACCTTGCTGTTGATGCCGTATCATCCGTAGTTGATACTGAGAACGGCAAGCACACTGTTGATGTAGAAGACATCAAGGTGGAGAAAAAAGTAGGCGGCAGTGTTGAGGAATCCATTTTAATCAAAGGCATGGTAATAGACAAGGACAGGGTCCATAGCAATATGCCAAAGAAAGTAACCAATGCAAAGATCCTTATCCTGAATGAAGCCCTTGAAATCAAGAAAACAGAAGTCGATGCTGAAATCTCCATAAAGTCACCTGACCAGTTACAGCTCTTCCTCGACCAGGAAGAACAGATGCTCAAGGATATGGTGAGCAAGGTTGTTGACAGCGGCGCAAACGTTGTATTCGTACAGAAAGGTATTGATGACATTGCCCAGCATTATCTTGCTAAGAAAGGCGTGTATGCAGTAAGGCGTGTCAAGAAGAGCGATATGGATAAACTTGCCCGCGCAACCGGCGGAAAGATATTGACCAGCCTTAAGGAAATCCAGGATTCCGACCTTGGAAAAGCAGGTCTTGTTGAGGAGAAAAAGATTGGCGACGAGTCAATGACATACGTCACAGAATGCCATAACCCGAAAGCAGTATCCATTATCCTCCGCGGCGGAACCGAGCATGTTGTGGATGAGGCAGAACGTGCAATCCATGACGCATTACGTGTTGTCGGTGTAGCTATCGAGGATGAAAAGCTTGTTGCAGGCGGCGGCTCTCCTGAAGTTGAACTGGCTCTCCGGTTAAGGGAGTATTCATCTACATTAAAAGGCAGGGAACAGCTTGCTGTTGGCAAGTTTGCAGATGCTCTTGAAATAATCCCGAGAACCCTTGCTGAGAATGCAGGGCTTGACCCGATTAACATGCTTGTCGATATGAGAAGCCAGCATGAGCAGGGCAATAAGACAGCAGGTCTTAACGTGTTCACAGGTAAAGTTGTGGATATGTGGGAAGAAGGAGTTGTTGAGCCCCTGAGAGTGAAGGTACAGGCTATCAATTCCGCCACAGAAGTCGCTACCATGATATTGCGTATCGATGATGTGCTCTCAAGCAAGTCCTCACCGGCAATGCCTCCTGGCGGAATGGAAGGAATGGGCGGCATGCCCGGAATGATGTAAAATACGGGTAAATATTACCCGTAAACACACCAGTGGTGTGCACGTATGCCTTTTTCGAGCGTACGTGTTTTCTTTCTTTTTTAAGAGGTTTGTCAAATATGGAAATTCTTGATACTTCGGCACATACAAAAGACGAATCCGCGAAGATTCTATATAGCGAACTAGAAAAATGCCCTGTAATTATACTGACAGGTCCGCAGGGCGGGGGAAAAACAACCCTTGCTATTAAGCTTCTGGATGAAAACGTGGGAGCGATGTTTGAAGGGCGGGCGCGTTCAGCACAACCTGTTATTCTTGTAAGGAAGGATCTTGTCGAAAAAATGAACGGGGAGATTTTCGAAAAGAGGAAACTTCCGATTTTTGAAGGGGATGAACCCGTATATGTTGATGTTACGTATTTTGACCAGCTCAAGTACCTGATTGAGACAATGTTTGATGTAATGGAACTTGGCGAGCCTGAACTTATCAGGCAGATTACAGGACTGACTAAAAAGCTGGGTGTTGTACCAAAAGCAATCGAGCTTATCGCAAGTGACGAGGAACTTGTAAAGAGGCGGCTTTCACGCCATCTTGATGCGAAAGAGCGCCTGTCAACGCTTCTTGAAAAGGAAAAAGAGTTTGGCATCGAGTCAAATCTCTGGGGAATACAGGGTGCAAAAATAACTGATATTATTAACAGGGACGGTGTGGCTGATTACGATGAGGGGCAGATTTCCCGTTCAGTCCGTGATTTTGACAGGATAATCCCGACAAAGGACATGGATGTTGTGGATTGCCTGATACAGATGATTGAAATCTCGAACAACGAGAATAAGGAAAGCGGGTTTCTTGTGCTTCACACGGATGAAGGTGAGAAGATTATCAGCGACCTTGTTGTTGGCAGGAATACGAATTCCTTAATCGGTGTTACGCTTCTTGAGATATATGTGGGTTTCAGGCAGGACAGGTCACTTTACCGTGCTTACAAGCATGCAAAGGAAGGAGACCTTGAGGTTATCCATTCTTATACGCCCAATATCCAGGAAATGGCGTACCTTGCAAACCCACTGACTCCGCCTGTCGAGACAGCTTTTCCCACAATGTCAACGGCAGATGTTGCTGCTTCTGAGCGGTTTGATGTAATGGTATCTGTAATTAAAGCTGACGGGCATGTGGAATCGTCAAGCAAACTCAGGAAAAAAGAGCTTGAAGAAATTATTTCCGGTATTGTTGTGTTAGATGAAGAAGATGGGCAGTAATCCCGTCTATTGATTCAGAAAGGTTCTTTTTGTTGTCGAATTCCTGAATAATAGCGCGCAGTTCGTCCTTATTTTTGTCTTTTAAAACGCGGGCGAATTTTGATATTCCAGGGATTGCGCGGGTGATATTATCCGCAATGGTTATAGTTGCGGTCTGCGCTGTCCGGGATAAGGGATTCAGGTCAATGGTAATGACGGTTTTTCCCATATCGACAAGGGCTTTGCACCTGTCGCCGTCTTCTAACGGCACGAGCACGACATCAGCGCTGAAAATCCCCTCACTATCCACCTTGCCCCTTTCATGACTGAGTCCGGGAATTGCTGCATCGCGTTTTGTGCAGATTATTTCTGCGCCAAGAGCGCGAAGATGCTGTGTTATTTTTTCAGCCCGCTCCTCTGTCCTGTAGAAAATGTTGACCTCAAGCTGCGCGCCTGTGAGCTTTCCAAGTTCGATTATTTCTTCCGGGACAAGGGCTGCTACGTTGCCGTTTATTGATATTACGGGTTTTTCTGCAAGAAGAAGCATGGCTGCTGCTGTTTTCTCAGCCTGCAATGCGCTTTGCGTGGTTTTTTCACCGATAAGATAATCGAAAGCCTCACCGCGCCCATGTGCGAGCAATCCCATAATCCCTGTTATGCCCTTTTCCACGCCTTCGGTTATTTTTTCCCGCGTCATGAGGGAATCGTATCTTGGGTGGTCTTTCGGTATCATAGAAGGTGCGCTCCTGCATGGCTGATTTTTGATGTGTGTACTTTCCCGAATTCAGAGAGTGCGCTGTTGTCGTTTATGGCAAATACGGTGTTCCCGAGCATTGCCTGTGATGCAAGCCCGCCTGCCGATTCCACGGCTTCTATGGCATCTTTTACTTTTGGCGACATGAGTTCTATCTCGTGTGCAAATTTGCATGACTGGATTATTAAGTTAGGAAGCGTGGGTTTTTCCATGAGTTCACGAAGCCTTTTTTTCCCTGCATTGTTTATGGCGCTTTTTTTTGCTTCATCTGACAGGACGAAGCGTGTGGATATTTCACCGAAGCTGACCCATGAGATGGTTTCGTCACTGCATGGTATCTTTTCGATATTCGATGCTGACATGCCGGGTTTTTTCCTGATTGAGGCTCCGCCAAAGGTCTGTCCTGCAACATCGCCAAGCCCTGTCATGTTTATGACTTCTGCTGTGTGCGCCGCTTCTGCGAGTTCGTTGAGTGTGAGCTTCAGGGACAGCGCATCATTCAGGGCAAGGACTGCGCTTAATGCTCCTGCGCCGCTTGTTCCGAAGCCGCAGCCCTGCGGTACATTGAGTTCTGTTTCGACAAGGACAGGCGCATCGGTGAGGCTTTTGATGGCTGAAAGTGTTGTGGGCGCGCTTGCATCGAAGCCGTTGATGCGGATTATAGTTTCATCGTGTGGTGTTACGGTTGTCACTGCGCCTGATTCGAGACAGATGCCTGCGCCCATTGAGCCTGAAAGCAGTGGGTCGGTGTCTGTGCAGATTATGAAAATGCCTGATATGTGGGCTGGCGCGAATGCTTTTGCGGTTTTTGGGTGCATTGGTTCTTATTACTGTTATTGTTTTTTGGGATAAATAAGTTAATGGTTAAGTCTGTTCATCTCTTTTTATTAGATTATAATGTTCAATAAATTCATCAAGATAACCTTTCACGTCTGAAAATTCAGTATTTATCTTATTAATTCTTTCTTCTGGAAGAATTATGCTAATATCATCATAATCTGATTTTATTTCATTATATAGATAAGATACACCGTTAGGAAAATGTTTTTCCATATAAGCTGCACAAATCCCAAAATGATAATAAGCTGATTCGGTTGCATATTCTCGATTTGTTTTCGAAGAAGAAAACTTAGCTAAAAACAAAATATGTACCATAGAATAAATTGAAGTATCTTTCAAACGATATTTACTTGCAGCAATACCCATATCATGCAATGTGATAATAATTTGTTCTACAGAACCATCAAAAAAATCTTTATTCATCAATGATATTCCTGAATCTTTAAGACTGTAGATTATGGAAACGGCAACCCGATCCATATGTTTTTCGGTTGCTTTTTTGCCTAAAGTGTCAAAACAATTAATTAAATTATAAGCATTAAATGTTGGTAATATTCCCCCTTGCCTTAGAAGAGGAATTCCAATAGAATCCGAGATACCAGTTGTTATTTTATAAAGTGAATCCTCTCTTTTATTGTCAATAGCACTTTTACCAATATCCAATAGTTCATAAACTATTGTTCTGGCTGTTGGATAATTTTCAGATATTGTTGATTCATTAAGTTCACCAATTAAATTGTCAACTCCTATATCAAATTTAAGAATATTGTTGCTATTTTTTAAATATGGTATTATTGCAGCGATACAGAAAGCTGCTAAGCCTATACTAATGGATATTAAAATATTATAAATTCGGTCATTATTGGGTTCTATTTTCAATAATAAAAAAGGTAAAACAATTCCAATAATGAATAAAATCATTAGATATTTAGTTTTTTTATTGAAGAATTTATCAATTGCAGTGTATTTTTTAGCCATAGTTGCAGCCATAAGAGTGACTGTGAAAACCAATGCAAATATTGCTGCAAGAGCTTGTGAAATTGAACTCAATAAATATAACGATCCATTAGTTGATATTGAAATAGGAAGTATTTTATTTTCAGGTGAGAGAAAATATAAACTAATTAATGTTATAATAATACTAAAGATAAAACAAGCAACCCAGTCAATATTTTTAATAAGACTGTCTTTAAGTGATTTCATCCATGTTTTTAAATTAATATTAAGGGATATAATACACCCATGATTGAGATACACAAATATAATAATAACTATTCCTAGAACAAACGTGGCTATAAATGTCCTTTCCAGTGAATCCTGCAATTTAGTATGAGTTAAACCCCAAATATAGATTAAAACGGACACTACTAAGCTTACAAAGTTAACTATAAATGCAACCCACTTTGTTTTCATTAAATATCTCAAGATGATGTATATAATATTATAAACTTTCTAACAATTATTTTTTTATTGATAAAACCCTCAAGGATTAAACAACCCTATCGTCTTCCCCAGCACATCAATAAACTTCCGCGCCTCCTCCTCAGTATTATACAGATAAAGCGAAGCCCTCACAGCAGCATCGCACTTATTGTAATTAAACCACGAATGCACACAAAACGCACCAGAGCGCACCTCGATATTCTCAGTCTCATCAAGCACAAGAGCAATATCATGCGCATCCCCGTGCGGCATATCCACAGTAAAAGAAACAATCCCGCCACGAAGCGCAGGGTCAGCAGGTCCGATAATCCCAACACCAGGCATATCCTTAATCCCGTCCGTAATAATCCTGTTCAGCTTCTCCTCATGCCTCTCGATATTAGACAATCCAACACCAGTAAGGTAATCCACAGCAGCGCCTGAACCTATAATGCCGGCATAGTTCTGCAGCCCTGCCTCGAACTTCTCAGGCGGCGGCAGGAATTTAGCACTCTCGTAGGTGGTATCCTCAACCGTATCCCCGCCAACGATGAACGGCTCAAGCTCCTCAAGCAGTTCCTGCTTTCCGTACAGCACGCCCATGCCTGACGGTCCGACCATCTTGTGCACAGACAGGGCAAAAAAATCAACATCAAGTTTTCGCACGTCAACCGGTTTATGAGGTGCGCTCTGCGCCCCGTCCAGCATCACAAGCGCGCCGTGGTCGTGTGATATTTTTATTATCTCCTCGGCAGGAATCGTGTACCCGTCAAGGTTCGCTGTGTGTACCATGCTCACAAGCCGCACGTTCCTGTTATTGCCAAGCATTTCCTCGAACTTCCCAATATCAAAGGTATTATCAGGATTGGAGTGGACAACAACGTGTTTTATCCCGCGCCTTTTTGCCTGAACCTGCCAGGGCACAAGGTTGGAATTATGCTCCCTGTCAGTTGTCAGTACAACATCGCCTTTATTGAAACCAAGCGAATTAGCCACGAGGTTCAGTCCTTCGGTTGTGTTCCGCGTGAAAACAATCTCATGGGGCGATGATGCGCCAAGGAATTTCTGCATCTTCTCCCGTGCCTCGCCGACTTTCTCATCCACTTTTTTTGCCATCTTGTGGATTGAGCGCCCGCCGCAGACAGGATATTCGTTGTAGTACTCATCCATTGCACGGATGACCTGGACTGGCTTTAAGGTCATGCAGGCGTTATCGAAATAAATAGGGTGCTTGCCGTTCCATTTTTTCTGGAGCGCAGGGAAATCTGCGCGGAGCTTCTGGATGTTCATAATGATGATTTAGATGGCTGGAATTGTGATATAAATTTTGGTTAGTATTGACTGTATGGAAATATAAGGAACCGCAGATACACGCAGAAATTCAGGCAGCGTATCCGCGTTCATCAGCGTTCATTGACACGTATGGCAAAGCCATACGTGAATACGCCCTCCAGAGGCGTGACTCTGGGCGACTTCATCCGCGGTTAAAAAATTCAAAGATTTTATGTAATCAGAAAATAATAAAAAATCTCCAATAAAGTAACCAAAAACTTATAAAACATGAGTTACAATATGGTTTATCACAGTTAATACAAAACCGTACAAACACAAAGGTGAAATAATATGGACAAAGAATCAAAAAACTACAATAACCTTGCAAAGCGCCTGACAGCAGTACTCGGACTAAAAGGCGCTCCTGTTGCCGTGGCTCTGAGGGACGACATTCCCAATGACATTCAGAAAGGAAAACCTGCCAGGCACTGTGAAATGGTGCAGACCGCGCGCCTTGACGGCACACAGTTCTATGCAACAGCAGATGAGCAGACATGCAAAGGCGGGGCTGCTGTTATGGGTATAATTGACGTGCCAGAAAACGTTGCAAACGGTGAGTTCTATTACAAACTTGGCGCATTTGCATCAGTTAAAGCTGCAAAGAATACAATGGGACTGCTTCCGAAAATTGGCAAGAGGTCAAAAGCAGTGCTTTATGCGCCGCTTGAATCAGCAGGATTTGTGCCTGATATGGTTATCGTCCTTGGCAGCCCGAAACAAGCCATGCAGATTGTGCAGGCAGACCTTTACAAGGAAGGTGGAAGGATAGAAACAGGAGTTGCAGGAAAACAGAGCCTCTGCGGTGATATTGTTGCGCATACCCTGAATACAGGTACAATACAGGTTTCACTTGCATGTGCTGGAAGCAGGGGTCATGCGAAAGTTGCGGATGACGAGCTTATCGTTGGAATCCCGGCTGCAAGACTTGGACAGCTTATGGATTCGCTGGAAACGCTGTTTAAAAAGTGAAGGTAATCGCCGCCCCGGCAAAAGTATAATGAATCCGGGGCGTAATTTTTTTTATTCAATTATCGTATTGCAGATGGGGCAGTCCGCCGCTCCTGCAAGCTGTGAAAACTAATAACGATTCCGTTGTCTCTGGTTCGGTTTCTGCCCTTTCCTAAGGTTGCCAGTTACGGGTTTTCTTTTATTCGTATCAGGCTGTCTAATAACAATCTTTTCAATATTAGGCAAAACCTCTTCTGTTATTTCCACATCATTTTCCTTCAATACCCTTGAAAAATTATCATAATCACTCTGTGCAAGGATATTAATCGCTTTACCTTCTGCTCCTGCTCTTGCCGTCCTTCCTATCCTGTGGATATATTGCTTGCTCTCACGCGGAATATCGTAATTGTAAACATGGGAAACGCCGTGTATATCGAGCCCCCTTGCAGCCACATCTGTGCATACAAGGATGGAAGTTTCCCCGTTATGGAATTGCTTAAGGACATCTGTCCGCCTGTTCTGGGATAGTCCTCCATGAATTGCCCCTGCACTGAAACCTTTTAATCCAAGATTCTTTGCAACTTTATCGGTATTCCTTTTGCTATTGCAGAAAACCATTGCAAGGCTTGATGTTTCATGTTTCAGCAGATGCACAAGTAATGAAAATTTCAATTCATCGGTAATATTATAGTAAGTCTGGCAAAGTTTTTTCGGGTCAACATAAGAGTCAACAGAAACCTCAACAGGATTATCCATATGGTTCTTTGTAAGCCTGACCAGCTCTTTTGAAGTCGTTGCAGAGAACAGGAGGGTCTGCCTGTCCTGCGGGCATCTTTTGATGATTCTTTCCACATCGTCTTTAAATCCCATATCAAACATGCGGTCTGCTTCATCAAGGACAAGGGTTTTAACATTGTTGAATTTAATGGTTTTTCTTTCGAGATGGTCAAGTATCCTTCCCGGTGTCCCGACTACAACATCTGCTTTTCTTAATCCGGTGATTTGCGGGTTGATTCCCACACCGCCATAGACTGCAATAATTCCTAAAGGTCTGTACTTTGAAAATGTCTTTAAAGACTGTGCCACCTGCTCAGCCAGTTCTCTTGTCGGTGTCAGGATTAAAGCCTGTATCCCTTTTCCTTTTTCAGAATTTTCTATTATGCCGCAGGCAAATGCCAGCGTCTTTCCGGAGCCTGTTGCAGACCCGGCTATGACATCTCTTCCTTTAAGGATTAATGGAATTGATTTTTCCTGTATGTCACTTGGATTTTCAAACATCTCATCTTTTATTGATTTCAAAATAGGCTCACTAATGCCCAGTTTTCTAAAATTATCCATGATATTTTTGAAAAAGCTTATTCGCTTTTTCTTACTAACCTCTTTAATTTGAATATTTAAAACAATTAAGAGCTATAAGCAAAACTTTAAAAAAGTCAGATTAATTTACTGCTTAAGAGTTATTGTTCGCTTTTAATGCCGGGTGTCCATTTATACTTATGCCTGTTTTTTAGTTTGTGTGTACTGTGTAATTTTATTATAATTCCGCAAAAAAATGGTACATATCATTAAATATACCTTCGTGTAAGGTGGATACTGTTATGAACTGGAAATTCTGGAAAAAAAATAACGGAAAAACAGAAGATATTGTCGAAAAGAAAGTGATTATCAGCGGCGAAGAGTATCATCAGGAGTATATTGAGAAGGTAGTGGATGAATGGCGTGACAGGTATATTATCAATTAACCTCGCTGAATGGACAGCTTCAACTTCCGAATTTTACAGGATTATCGTTTATATATAATTCCTTGATAACCGCCCTGCAATTCGAATCCACAGCAGCCTTAACCGAAACGTTCCTGGTATTTAATTCGATATCCCTCCCCTTTCCCTCAGGAACAAAGTAACTCTCAATCCCCCAGCGGACCCTGAGTATGCCGCCGTAAGTGTTTGTTACCTTCCCCTTCATGCAAACCTCATTACGTTGCAGTGCAGGTTTTTCAGCTCCGGCTTGAGTTACGCTCCAGAATTTCCCGCTCATGGAAAGAGTCGCATATATCTCGTCTTTTGAATTGAAATTGCCGGTGTGGGGTGTATTTGAGAGGTTGATTGTGGAAATCTCATACCCAAGATTCACATAATCCCCCCTGAGGAGGTCGCGCGGGTCGACAGGGACTGTTTTTAGCAGTATCTCCTCACCGGCAGAATAGGTGTAGTAATTGTATACTGCAAAACCAAGAATCGCGAGTGCTGGAATCAGCATTGCTATGATGAAGTTTTTTTTATTCATTCACTGGCACCTTCATGGCAGCAAGCAATATTCTTCTTTTTTTCTCAAGGTACGAGGCGATAAAGAACAGGATAATACCCCCGATAATCAGACCCAGACCTTTTGGAAGCATTCCCTGGAGATGGTTAATATAATACTGCATAACACCAAGTGCAAAAAAGATTATTCCTGTGTTCACAAACTCAGGCTGGTTTTTGTAATATCCGATGGAAATGGTACCTATTGAAATCCCGAGCAGGAAAAGGTTGAAAATAATAAACAATAAGGTCTCCACAGGTCTATTCTGCTGAAGGATTGGATACATATTGATGATAAATAAAAAAATCCAGCCCACGAACGCCGATACCAATACGTAAAACTCGTACCTTGTGCTTCTTAGCTTTTCCTTCTCGACAAGATTGGCAACAACCGATGCAACTGCAAGAAGTGCGAATACACCCATGAGTAATTGGTCGGATGCTGTGAATTTCACGCCCCCTGCATAGTGGCTATAGAAGAAGTATGTCGGCCAGATACTGAAATAAAAATAAGAGATAAGAATAAAAAAAATGCCAAAGCCTTTGTACACCATCCTGAATCCTGACCATTTTCCAGTCAGCTCATGTATCTGCCCGATACTGTACAGGGCAATCCCGAACAGCAGGTATAAAAGCAGAGGTGAGGACATCCCCATGTAACTGTCGCCAATTATTGACACGCCGAGCCATAAGGTGAAAATTATTATGTTTAGCCCGACTGTGGGTTTCGAATCAAAGAAGTAACCCATGGGAGCTATAACGATAAACCAGAGGAGATACAGCCAGTGTGAGCCTGCATTTATATTGAATATCTGCGCGATAAGTAATATCGTTGCCCCGACTAAAACCGAGCCCAGGAAAAGGAGGGCATGACCTGCTGTCGGGTATGTCTTTTTTTCAAAACGCATGACGAAGCCGGCATAATAGGTACTGAAGGTGGTAATCAATAAGAGTATCACTTTGATAATATCAGGCATCTTCTCCCAGTTTGAGGCAAAGAATAATATTACTCCAACTCCGATTAATATCGCGGCAAGGGTTGAAAGTGCAGTTATGACGTCAGCCTGTTTGTATCCCTTTTTTTCTATGCCATATCTTCGCATGATGGCTTCTGCCTGGGAGCTTTCCAGTACCCCGTCTTTTTGCCATTCATCAAGCTCATGTTTTAGCCTGCTGTAAAATTTATCATCGTCCATAATGATCCACCCTTTTTATCATTTCAACGATGCTTCAATTGTTTATATGTTTATTCTTCACTTTGCTGTGTGTGCAGTGTGATTTAATCGTAATATATAAGTATAAATAGAAAATAAGATGTGTGCAGTTCAGATTGTTGTTCGTAAATGGTTTTTAGATAAAATATCAAAAATTTATTAAAACAGATTATTTTTATTTGAATATATTGTGATACAAAGGAGCTCATATGGTTAAAACGAAAGATAAGAGGAATATATCCTTTTCCATAACAGGGGAAGAGAGAATACCTGCTATTGAACTGGTAAGTGCCATACAACACATTCAAAATGTCATATACCATATCGGTGATTATCTAAATGGAACTCCCAATCGTCCAAAAGGGGATTTTCCTCAAGTTGTTAAGGATCAGTGTACTTTATTTATAACAAACTTGGAGCATAGTAGTGTCATTGCTGATATGCAAATTGGTGATGATCAGACTGGCTTACCAGGTCTTGATGGTACGTATGGTGAAAGAGCCATTAAAATTGCTAGCGAATTTATAGAGGAACTATCTATTGCAGATCCATCATTGAATAATTTACATGATAAAATAGAAAATCCTCATCGCGTTAATAAAATTTTGAAAGAATTCGATGCTATGTGGCCAAGTGCCCAATCTAAACGTGAATTTAATTTTGGTTTTGGTGGCAATCCCAAAAAACGTTTAAATCCTAAACAGAGGGAAGTAATTCAATCACTTTTACACACTCCACTTCACGAATATGAGAAAGAAGTTTTTGGACGGGTTTTTGAGATAAGAGTTGATGAAAAAAGAGAGATCCAGATAGATACACCAGAGGGCACCATCAAGTGTCATTATACTTCTGATATTGAAGATGCGATTAGGGAAGTTATTGGAGAACTTGTTACGATACGCGGAATGATGGTGCCATATAAAGGCAACTTCATTTTAAGTATTGATAATGAAGTGTCTATAGATAACGTGTCACAATATCATCTAAAGACCATGAAAGTAGGTGGTATTGAAAGAGAATTGAAGGAATCTGTTCTTATTGATGTTGATTTTGAAGATGATTATTATATTGCTTCAAATGATGACATCGGACTTCTTGCAGCCATGCCAAAGATGACTCAAGTAGTTGACGAGATAAAAGAAGAACTTGCTGTTTTATGGCAAGAATATGTTGCAGTTGATGAAAATGAATTAACAGCTAGTGGGAAAGACCTAAGGAAAAAGCTGATTTCAATCGCAGGAAAACATAATGGCTAAACACAAGACAAAAGCTATAGAAGCATCGTTATCTAAAAAGGGTTTTCGTGTGGCCAACACCCACCATAAGCGGTATATATATTATGCAAATGGAGAAAAAACGGGCATCACGACATTCATAAGCCATGGAATAAAAGAATACGGCGATATATTATTAACCCAAGTTTGACAGTTGTAATTCCTACTGAATGAGTATTCGATTTATCAAAATCACAACAACCTAATTTTAGCATCATTTTTTTAATATAGATTTGACAGTTATTTTCTCACCGTTCAAACGTGGTTTT
>PGYG01000023.1:45708-56940 GCA_002839545.1 Candidatus Methanoperedentaceae archaeon HGW-Methanoperedenaceae-1 | reverse complement strand
AACTTTCCCGGTTCGTTTCATCCCGGAAACCCACCATTTTACAAGCGAAGTGATACCTGAATTATATTCGTCAATCCACGTTTCCAGACCGGGCTCTGCGTCTTCCCAGAACATTTCAAACCCGAGCTGCCAGTGGACATGGTTAAATCCAGGGTCTTTAAGGCTCAGGAGATGGCACACGTTTTCATAAATGCCGGTGTCACGAGGGACTGTCATCCGCGCCACAAGGTCGCCCCGGAATCCCCGCTCTCGTATGAGCTTTATATTGTTAAGTACCCGGTCATATACACCTGATGACCTGTACATATCGGTTATTTCTTTTGTGCCGTCTATGGATACAAGGGTGGAATGGAATTTCCGGAGGTATTCAGGCTTTATTTTGTCAAGGAAAAGCCCGTTTGTCTGGATGACATAGCGTGCCGGAATTTCATCCATTATCTGCTCCATTGCCCCTATCCGCAGAAGCGGCTCACCCCCGTAGAATTCAAGGACAGGGTCATCGTCCTGTGAAATAAATTGTTTAAGGTCTGGAATGCCATACTGCATTTCTTTCGGCTCGCTATCGCTGCCTCCGCCGCAGTATGCGCATTCAAGGTTGCATTCCTTTGTAAGGATTATGTGGTAATGCATAACTTAATCCTGAAAAGTAAAACGGGCACGGAGGGAATTGAACCCTCGACCTACAGCTTAGGAGGCTGCCGCCATATCCGGGCTAGGCCACGTGCCCTCGGGGTACTTTTCCTTAATATCTGTGTACTGACTTTAATCTATCGTCTCTATGAAAGAAAAGGATTAAGTAGGTTTGTGCATATTGAAAGCCCATCCCGCCTTAACTCAGTGGCTAGAGTGCGCGGCTGTAGTTTGGTCCATGTGCATAGCACAAATTACCGCGCAGGCACCGCGATGTCCCCGGTTCGAGTCTGGGAGGCGGGACTTTTTTTTATTTTTTGGTATTTGTTATATGGATACAATCACTGTTGTGCCTGCAAGCCTGAACCCGAAATACCGGTCAATAACAAAAGAGTATTAAGATAGAATAACTATTCAGGGCAAGGTGAACTAATGCCCAAACGAGAAGACATTCATAAGGTAATGATTATAGGTTCCGGACCGATTGTTATAGGTCAGGCAGCAGAGTTTGATTATTCTGGTACGCAGGCATGCAAGGCACTGCGCCAGCTTGGTTATGAGATTGTACTCGTTAATTCAAATCCTGCAACCATCATGACAGACCCGCAAATGGCGGATAAAACTTACATTGAGCCCCTTAATATCGAAACCCTTGAAAAGATAATTGCTAAGGAACGCCCTGACGCACTGCTGCCGAACCTTGGCGGGCAAAAGGGTCTCAACCTCTCATCCGAACTTTTCGAAAAAGGCATCCTTGAAAAATACGGCGTAAAGATAATTGGGATTCAGGCTGATGCTATCAAGCGCGGCGAAGACCGTACCATCTTCAAGGAAACCATGGACAGCATTGGAGTGGAAACTGCACGCAGCGCAGCCACATTCAGCGTGGAAGAAGCTGAAAGGATTGCAAAGGAAATCGGGTATCCTGTGGTAATCCGCCCTGCATATACGATGGGGGGTACAGGCGGAGGGTTCGCATATAACGTGGATGAGCTTCGAACCATTGCTGCGCGCGGCATTGCTGCCAGTCTTATCGGGCAGATACTTGTGGAGGAATCCGTCCTCGGTTGGGAAGAACTGGAACTTGAGGTTGTAAGGGATGGCGAGGGTAACAAGATTACCATCTGTTTTATTGAGAATATCGATGCCATGGGCGTACATACAGGCGACAGCTTCTGTTCAGCCCCAATGCTTACAATTGATAAGAAATTACAGGAGAAGCTTCAGGATTATTCTTACCGCATTGTGGATGCCATCGGCATTATAGGCGGCACGAACGTCCAGTTTGCCCACGACCCTGAAACAGGACGCGTGGTTGTAATTGAGATTAACCCGCGTACTTCCCGTTCATCTGCACTTGCATCCAAAGCAACGGGATTCCCGATTGCGCTTGTGTCTGCAAAACTCGCAGGCGGCCTGATGCTCCAGGAAATTCCCTACTGGCGCGACGGCACGCTTGATAAATACACGCCGTCAGGTGATTATGTTGTAATCAAGTTTGCGCGCTGGGCTTTTGAGAAGTTCCCTGGCTCGATTGATAAACTTGGCACCCAGATGCGTGCTGTCGGCGAGGCTATGAGTATTGGCAAGAATTATAAGGAAGCGTTCCAGAAAGCTATCCGCTCGCTTGAGATTGGACGGTATGGTCTTGGGTTTGCGAAAAATTTCAACAAGCTTTCACTGGATGAGTTACGAAAGCTGCTGATTGAGCCATCGTCAGAGCGCCAGTTCATCATGTACGAGGCACTTCGAAAAGGAATTCCTGTGGATGAACTGTTCAGGACAACACACATAAAACACTGGTTCATCGAGCAGATGAAGGAACTGGTGGAACTGGAAGAAGAAGTCCTGAAGTACAAAGGCGGTAACCTGCCTGATGAACTGCTCGTCAGGGCAAAGAAAGACGGGTTCTCGGATAAGTATCTTGGACGGATTCTGGGTGTGCCGGAAAAACAAATCCGCGAGCACCGCCTGTCCCTCGGGCTCAGGCAGGCATGGAATATCGTGCCGGTCAGCGGTGCTGAGGATGCAGCATATTACTACTCAACCTATAACGCGGTTGATGAAGTGCCGGTATCTGACAAAAAGAAGATTATGATAATCGGCGGAGGTCCGAACAGGATAGGGCAGGGAATCGAGTTTGATTATACCTGCGTGCATGCAGCGTTTACCCTTCGTGACCTCGGATATGAGTCCATCATGGTAAACTGCAACCCAGAGACGGTTTCCACGGATTACGACACATCTGACAAGCTGTATTTTGAGCCAATAACTGTGGAGGATGTGCTGAGTATCTACAATAAGGAAAAGCCGCTTGGTGCTATCGTACAGTTTGGAGGGCAGACGCCCCTGAACATTGCGGAAGAACTGGAGGCTGCCGGAGTGAACATCCTCGGGACATCGGTTCTGAGCATCGAACTTGCAGAAAACAGGGAGCTGTTTGCAGAAATTATTAATAAACTGGGAATCCCTGAGCCGGAACACGGTACTGCCACTTCCCTTGACGGGGCGCTTGAAGTGGCAAAACGTATCGGGTATCCGCTTATTGTGCGACCGTCATACGTGCTGGGCGGCAGGGGTATGGAAATAGTTTATGATGAGGAAATGCTCAGGAAATATGTTGCAGGAGCAATTGAGATTACGCCTGAGAAACCCATGCTTATCGATAAATTCCTTGAGAATGCGCTTGAGTGCGAGGTTGACGCCATATCAGACGGTACTGATGTTTTCCTGCCTTCGATTATGGAGCATATTGAACTGGCAGGCATTCATTCAGGTGACAGCGCATGTGTTATTCCGCCTGTCGGGATTTCGGATGAGCATATTAAAACCCTTTCGGAATACTCGCGCAGGATTGCTACGGAATTGAAAGTCATCGGGCTTATGAATATCCAGTATGCAATACAGGACGGGAAGGTGTATATTATCGAGGCAAACCCGCGTGCATCGCGTACTGTGCCTCTTGTGTCCAAGGTTACCGGCGTTTCCATGGCACGGATTGCAACCGAGATTGTGCTTGGCGCAAAACTCCGTGATATGGATACTCATGTGCGCACGTTTCCGCATTTCGGTGTTAAGGAAACGGTGTTCCCGTTCAACATGTTCCCTGAGGTTGACCCTGTGCTTGGTCCTGAGATGCGCTCAACTGGCGAGGTGCTGGGTATGGCAGATTCGTTCGGGATGGCTTTCTTTAAGTCGCAGGTGGCGGCAGGCTCACCATTACCTCTTGAGGGGGCGGCGCTTATTACTGTTGCACCTGCTGACAGGAAGCTTGTTATTCCTGTAGTAAAGGAGCTTTCAGGAATGAAGTTCAAGATACTTGCCACAGATGGTACGGCAGATTTCCTGAGGGAGAACGGGATTGAGTGTGAGACAATCAAGAAACTGCATGAGGGGCGACCGAATATCGTTGATGCCATGCAAAACGGCGAGATACAGCTTGTGCTTAACACGCCTGTAGGTAAGGAGAGTGCGCATGATGACAGCTATATCCGCAAGTCTGCTATCAGGTACGGTATCCCGTACCAGACAACGACTGCTGCGGCGCTGGCTGCTGCAAAGGGTATCAGGGCTGCGCGGGAAAACCGCATTGATGTCAAGCCATTACAGGCGTATCATGTTGATGTGAAGTAAGGCTGTGCGTTGTGCGGAGGAGTGGGGTTGTTTTGGGTAGTATGACTTTTAATTAGGGAACTGTATTTTTTTGCAGGGTTTTATTCCGGGTATTTTTAATTATTAGTTTATCTTATGTCCGGGAGTAACAGTTTCCCGTATTTGTTTGCAACTCTTCACAATTCAGTACTAACTTTTGTGGCAACTGGCAATATCCTGTTGTGTAACTGATGTTTGTCTGGAAATTTTATGTTTCCATGGTGAACTCATGTCAGTAAGTATTGAAAATGTACAGCAAGGGAGATTATCAGGATTATTTAGTAATTTCAAAATTCATACTATCCGTGTTATCAGGAAAGTAAACCTGCAGCATATGCTGTACTTTACTGCGTTACTGACTTTTGGAATCGGTGACGGGCTCACCGGCGCACACATGATGGGAAAACTCGGCACCAGTATGGAATTAAATCCTGTTGCAAGACAAATATTTGTAACTTATGGCTTTTGGGCTGTCCTGGCTGCAAAAATATTGCTCACTATGATTATAATTTTTGCAATATATTTTATACAGGTTAAACTTCATAAAAATACATACTGGACGGTAAACGGTTTACTTATTGCCCTGACAGCGGGCGGAATGATGGCAATGAATGCCAACCTGGCAGTTATTACCGGAGCAGTTCCCCAGTCATCATCCGAGATTATATTCCTATATCTTTCAATGGTGTTAATACTCCCTGAGTTTGGAAGCATTGTTGATAAATGGACTGACATCAGGGAAATAAGGCAGGACAGGGGTGTTTTAGTTGCATAGCATTATTAGGTTTATTATTAATTTGGAGTTACATGGTATGAATTCAAACAATCCAAACAACAAAATAAAGAGGGGGTGTGTGGCATGATTGGCAATTTTATAGTTGATTTAATTCCAAATACTTTCGTTACCATGCTGGCAATATGGCTTTTTATCGTACCAATAGCGTTGGTTTTGTATATTGTATATAGTTCTGTCAAAATGTACGAAGCAATATCCTGGTGGATATGGAATTTTGTCAACCAGACAAATGAACAAAACCAAAAAAGGGGATGAGTTGTTATAAAGCAAATACTTGAAAAACCACAAAAAAAGGCTAATTTATTATCTCCGGCTATCAAGACAGAAAGCATTCCTTTAGTACAGAATATGTCTACTGCAATACCTGTACTTGACCGTATTTTCGGCGGCGGTTTACCATCGGGTTCAGTAGTGTATGTACGTGCTGATGTACAGGCTATGGCAGAGATTTTTTTATACCAGTTCACACAGGCCCGGAAAACATACTATTTCTCAAACCAGAGAAACCCGAAGCATATCTGTCGTGACATCCAGAATTTAGTTTTTGATACTGAAGATATTACATTCATGGATCTTCATAGTGAATACCATTTAACACCCAGCGGTGATGTCGTAAACAACTTAGGGGACGAATTAATGGATACCAGGATTGTGGAATTTACAGAGTACAACCTGAAAAAACTAATGGAAAAACCGGAAGAAGATATAAATATCATAATCGACTCATTTTCTTTTTTTATGAACTTGAATGTAAAACCAGGGATATTTAAGAGGTTAATTTATAATATTTACGAGACTACAAAACAACTTAATTGCTTAACATTCCTGTACGGTATCAAAGGATTTAATAAAGGTGAACTTGAGACGGAAATATTAAACTCAAGTGATGTAATATTCGATATAGAACTTAAAATGGGTACTGACAGGATTACCAGCTACCTGTCAATACCTAAAATAAGGGGTAAACACCCGATGACTGAAATGATAAAATTCAAGATTGAAAATGGTATCAAGATAGATACATCACAAAACATTGCCTAAAAAACTGATACCAACAGGATTATGTCATTAACACACAGCTAAAAAAAGATATGCCATTTAACAATTGTTCAGGATAGGATTGAACAAAAAATAAGTGCTCCGATGGGGATTTGAACCCCAGTCGCGGGAGTGAGAGTCCCGCATGATTGGCCGTGCTACACTATCGGAGCGCGGTTACCTGAAACACTGTTTGTGGTTATTAAAGTTTCGTTTATTGCCAGGAACACCACAAATCTATCATGATTAACTATTATAATGTTTAATAATGATAAACTATATGTACAATGAGTTTTATCTAAATATTTGGTGAGGACTAATGAGCGAAATCGTAAATATCGTATTCCGTCAAGACGGAGAAATGAAAAAGAAGAAAGTTGAAGCATCGCCATATGAATTCACAGTAGCCACAAGGGCAAAATGGGAAATGGTAATTGCAGACGAAGATGTTACCATTGGTGCGGGGAAATTAGAACGTGTAAAAGTAAAAGAAATCACAGTACAGAAGGACATGCTTGCAATGCCGTGCGCTTTTACTCATCATGCACTGGTTTCTGTTATGAAAGTAGGAGCAAAAGGCGGGGCGGCACCTGTCGAGACAGACCGTGTTATAAACACGGCTTACGTACTGGGTCAGGAATCCGGTGAGATTAAGAAGGGCGACCTGCTCTCAGTGCTTAACCTGTACCCGATAATGTTCACAAGGGAAGCTACAAGACCAATCACGGTCGGGTGATAGGAATGGAAAGCTGTAAGATATGTAACGGTGACCAGGACTCAAAACATTACGAAGGCTATAATATATGCACCGAATGCGCTGACCTTATGGAAGACCTGATGGGTGAATACTTCCTGAGGACGCTGAAATTCGATAAAGAAAGTTCCGATAAGGGATTCCTCAGGCACCTGCAGAATGGCAAGCATTTCACAAGTGACTACCTGAGAATTCGAAGGCACAGCAAGCGCCACCTGAAGCACATGGAAGACCATGTGCTTGATGAAATGGAAAAAGGTGCGGAAGGCGGCAAACAGAGATACCTTGATAGATTGCACCAGACAATCAACTGGCTTGAGAAATGCCCTGAGTTCTACAACTATTATTTCAAGGAATTATATGTATGCCCTGAATGCGGTGCATCTATATTTGACCATTACGACAAACAGGAATCAGGCGACTGGCTTATGATAACGTGTGACAGGTGCAATACAGTTATCAAGAAGTATTTCTCACCCAAATTCACAAGTTAAATTAAAAACACCCGTGGGGAAAGTGAAGGTATGCCTTCAGGCATACGTTCTTTATTTTATGTAGTTTCGACTTGTCGTTTGTTATCGAATTCTTCGTTTGTTATCGAATTCTTCGTTTGTTATCGAATTCTTCGTTTGTTATCGAATTCTTCGTTTGTTATCGAAATCTTTATTCTTATTCGGAATATTGTATTTTCCATGCCAGAAATTCTCATAGTTTATTATTCAAGGGCAGGGAACACGGAAAAACTTGCAAACGCGATAGCAGAAGGTGTCCGTGAAGGCGGTGCAAACCCGACAGTCAAGTCTGCTGAAGACGTTGATGTAAATACACTTCCCGATTTTGACGGGATAATTGCAGGTTCGCCGGTCTATTTCGGGTCAATGGCTGCTGAATTGAAAAAATTCTTTGACGAGTCTGTGGTTGTCAGGAAGAATCTTGTAAATAAAGTTGGTGCGGCGTTTGCAACATCTGCCCACAGGACAGGCGGTAAGGAAACAACCATATTGTCAATTTTGCAGGCAATGCTGATATGCGGGATGGTGATTGTCGGCGACCCATTGGAAACCGGCGGGCACTACGGTGCGGCAGGGTCAGATGATGCCGGGTTGAAGGAAGGCAGGGCGCTTGGTAAAAGAGTAGCTGGAATTGTAACTTTGATGAATAAATGAAAAACAAAAAAAATCAGGGTAAAAAGGGAAAGAAATACGGTAAGGAAGATTCACGCAGCCGTAATCCAATGAATGTAGTTGCTGTTGTCGGAATTGCTATCGTCCTGCTATTGGCTTATTTCCTCATCCCGCAGGGAAGCGACGAATGGACAGTAAGCAGTGACGGGTTCCTGTCATATCCTGAAAACAGGGGAAAGGTGGATGTGACTGTGCTTGATACTGAATCTGGTGACGGTTATGTTCTTGAAACCATCTCATTCCAGAGCAAGGATTATGTGGTTGAAGGGCTGCTCCGCGTCCCAAAATCCGATAAAAAAGTGCCTGCTGTTGTGATACTTCCAGGGGCTACCGTATCGAAGGAAGGAACGCAGGGTCTTGCTGAATTGTTTGCAAGTCAGGGATACGCAAGCCTTGGAATTGAGCAGAGGAACCGCGGCGGGATTGATTTCAGGTATGATTTTCAACTTTTCGCACAGGGAGTGGAGCCTGTTGAACACAAGATGGTATTCGATGCCCTGCGCTCTGTGGATGTATTGCGGCAGGATTCACGGATTGACAGGGACAGGATAGCAATACTTGGTGAGAGTAACGGCGGTCGGTTTGCAATAGTGGCTGCTGCTCTTGAACCTTCGATAAAGGGAGTGCTTGGCATCAGTACAAGCGGTTATGATACGGAAAACCAGGTTGCCGGTATTACCGATGAAACTGCAATCAGGTTCTACCGTTCGATTGACCCAGAGACATATCTTGATAAAATACCGCCTCGTAGGTTTGTGATGCTTCATTCGGTGAATGATACAATTATTCCGATTAACCTTGCCGAGAATACGTTCAGGAAAGCCATGGAGCCAAAGCGGTTTTATCCTGTGGCTACTGGCACGCACGGGTTCAGTGAGGGTATGAGGGAACCGATGGTGAATGAGTTAAGGGAGATGTTCAGGTAAGGGTTGGGGACAAATAAGTTGCAATCGGATTAGATAGTTTTAATAACAATTGGCTATTTATAGCACAGGCATCAGGGGCTGTGGCCTAGTCCGGCATGGCGACGGGCTCCAGCGGAAATCCCGGATTCAGTTCCGGGGTGTTATGATGAGCAACGGGTCTACCGAGCAAACCGGACGCGGAGAGCAATGAGGAACCGTTGGAGCACTGAACATGTGCTGCTCAAAGATTCAATCGCCAAAAACCTGGCGTTTTCGGAGAGACCCGTCGATCGTGAGTTCAAATCTCACCAGCCCCATATTATATTTAACAATATAACAGATGCAGGGGTTATGTATAACATGAAATATGTTTACAGGTGTATCCCATTCATCATCCTGTTATTCACAGCATTTACAGGATGTATCGGTCAGGATACTGAAGGTGTACCAGTGAATTATGTCGATGTCAGTGTTTCACAGGCAAAAGATATGATTGACAGCGGCGGGTTTTTCCTGCTTGATGTAAGGACACAGGAAGAATACGATGCAGGGCATATCAGCGGTTCCACGTTGATTCCAGTTGAGGTAATTGGCACAAGGCTTGACGAGATACCAAAAGATAGGAAAATACTTGTTTATTGCAGGTCAGGCAGGCGAAGTGCAGATGCAAGCCAGATACTCATAGATAATGGGTTCAAACAGGTTTACAATATGAAAGGCGGAATCAACGAGTGGACTAATGCAGGGTATGAAGTGGAAAAATAAAAAATAAAAAAACAATTTTTTTTTAGGTTATTTTAGCATGTGCGACCGCACTTGCAGGTTCCCCTGGTTATTTTTTTCACTTTGGTTATTTTCATAATAAACCTCCTGATTTTACATGTTGGTTATTGCATAAGTATTTTATGGTAAAAAATATCACACCGTCTGCGCAATACAGCCGATTGATTACGAATTTCATAAGAAAATAATCCAAAAAAACACAAGATTAAATCATAAGTTTAATATATGATAACAATCATAATGTATTTCAATATAGTGCCGCAAAACGAGAACTAAAGCACCGTATCATTGGGGGAAGTATGATGCTGGAAACTCCAGAAGAAAGAATCAGATTATTAAAAGCAGGAATGGATGAGAAATCCATAGAGGAACTCTACATACG
This sequence comes from Candidatus Methanoperedentaceae archaeon HGW-Methanoperedenaceae-1, assembly GCA_002839545.1. GTDB lineage: Archaea > Halobacteriota > Methanosarcinia > Methanosarcinales > Methanoperedenaceae > Methanoperedens_A. The sequence goes on along the minus strand of PGYG01000023.1, from coordinate 46,817 downwards.
GTACAATAATTTCAAAATAGTTGGAAAACCTGTCATTTTTAAAATAGATAATCAAAAGTACGTTTAACAGCAGGAAAAATAATCCTGCTATCCCTTCAACCTGTTAAATTCTATTTTCATGCACTTATCCATGACAACTTCAAGCCCTGCTGCGCGGGCGCATGCAGCAGCTTCCTCATTCACGATGCCCTGCTGCATCCACACAACCTTTGCTTTAATCTTTATTGCTTCATCAACAATCGGCGGCACGGCATCAGGACGCCTGAAAATATCCACAACATCAACCGTTTCGGGAATTGAAAGAAGGTCAGGATAACATTTTATCCCTTCCCACTCCACCAGAGCAGGATTAACCGGAATGACGTTATATCCGTGTCCAATCAGGAATCTTGCAACGAAATTGCTCGGACGCTCAGGATTGTCTGAAATCCCGACTACCGCAATGTTCCTGTACTCCAGAATATCCCGTATTGTCATATTCGTCATATTTTTTATTATTCAATGCTTTCCAGCAGTTTTATCTCCTGTATTATCTGCCTGCGAAGCCTTACCAAATTCAGGATATAAACAATCAATACTGCCCATACGATACCAAATGCTGTATAGAGATAGCTCATACCAGTCATTCTATTCGCTAATTACATAAAGTTTAAGGTTTATTTGGGCTGTTAACAATAAGTGATTTTGTTGAACGAAAATAAAGTAAGACCACCAAGACTGATTGCATGGGAACTGACGAATGCCTGCAATCTTGCCTGTATCCATTGCAGGGCATCTGCTATCAAGGAACCCGGACCTGATGAGTTATCGACAGAGGAAGCAAAACATTTCATTGATGAACTTGTTGAATACAAGCCAATTTTAATTCTTACTGGCGGTGAACCGCTTCTTCGTCCTGATGTGTACGATATTGCAGAATATGCCACAAAAAAAGGCTTGAGGGCTGTGCTTGCCACCAACGGCACGCTGCTCACGCCTGAAATCGTGCACAGGTTAAAAGCGGCAGGGATACAGCGTGTCAGCATAAGCATCGACGGCTCATCCAGGGAAACCCATGATACGTTCAGGGCAGAGCAAGGTGCTTTTGAAGGGGCGCTTCGCGGGATTGA
>PGYG01000023.1:35562-45667 GCA_002839545.1 Candidatus Methanoperedentaceae archaeon HGW-Methanoperedenaceae-1 | reverse complement strand
AAAAGCAAGGAAAAGAAACTCCAGTTAAAAGCAACCTGTGCGCCGCATTACTTCAGGATAATGCGCCAGAGGGCAAAAGCTGAAGGCATAAGGATAACCCCTGAAACCCATGGGCTTGAAGCAATGACAAAAGGATGCCTCGGAGGTTCTGGATTCTGTTTTATTTCCCATAAAGGCGAAGTTTTTCCCTGCGGCTACCTGCCAGCCCTTGCAGGAAATATCAGGCAGGAACCGTTTAAGGAGATATGGGAGAATTCAAAGGTCTTCAACGATATGCGCTCTCCTGATAAACTCAAAGGGAAATGCGGAATATGCGAGTACCGCAGGGTGTGCAGCGGGTGCCGCGCGCGGGCTTATGCCGCTACAGGAGATTACATGGAAGAAGAGCCATATTGTGTATATACACCGGTGAAAGCATGATAAAACTTGATGAAACTGATAAGAAACTCCTGAATACCATCCAGCTTGATTTCCCGCTTGCTAAAACCCCGTTTAAGCAGCTCGGTGATACTCTCGGATTGGGTGAAGATGAGGTTATTTCAAGGATTAAACGCCTGTCTAAAGAAGGTGCAATCAGGCGCATCGGACCTATTATCAGCACAAAAAACACAGGGGGCGTGAGTACCCTTGTAGCCATGAAAGTACCGGATGAACGAATCGAGGAAGTTGCCGCGATTATCAATAAGTATGACGAGGTCTCGCACAATTACCTTCGCCCTGCAAACTACAATATCTGGTTCACGCTGTCAGCCGAAAGCAATGAAAGGCTCCAGGAAATACTTGCGCAAATTACCGGAAAAACAGGGTTAGAACTGATAAATCTCCCGACCAAGAGGCTGTTTAAGATTGGCGTGAAGTTCAATATAAAGTAATATTTTCCGAATCAGTTCTGCTTATTGGCTTTCTTAACACGTAAATCCCGGATGGTTCCTATCACGTATCCTGCTTCAGATTTCAAGAGCGCTGCCCCTTCAACTGTGATAGTATTACCTGCCGCGGAGTTAACCTGGTTCACATAGGCATTCAATATGTTCATGGCGCTTGTGTTCTGCCCGCCATCCATGTTTTTCTTTACCGATTCAAGTTTTGCCATAAGACTGTCATAAGTTCCAGTGTCGTTTATCCACCCCTCATTAATTCCCCTTCCTGTTAGTGCAATTAGACTGTCTATGTTACTTGCCACGCTAAAACGTACCACAGCATAAGCTGTGTTATTAGCAGAATCAGAAGCTGATACCGCAAACTCGTAGCTTCCAGCCTCCAGTCCAAGCATATCAAATGCCATTCCCGAAGATACTGCTGCATTACTGCCGCTTCCGATTGATGCGCCATAACTGTAAACTCCTGAAAGGGAATCCGCCGCATTAAAATCCGGTATTATAATATCAGAATGCAGGTATGTTTTTTCCTGCGGCACATTTACGGTTATTAATGGCGGTGTTTTATCGATTTTCACCTGTTTTGATTCTCGCACGCCTTCCACATTCCCGGCATTGTCCGTACTGTAATAATGCACAACTGAAATCCCCTCACCTGAAACAGGCACTTCACTTCCTGCATATTCTGCACTCCCTGACAGCCCGATTGAACTGGTAAACCACGAAAACAACGTGCTGAAAAACGTACCCGTCCCTGATGATGTGGTGTAATACGTCGATTTAGCACCTGAAAGTGCATCACTGGCTGTTAGTGTTACCGAAACATCGCTGTTATGCCATTCCCCGTCAGCATCATCAGTTGAAACAGGCGGTGTCCAGTCAATCCTTACAACAGTTGATTTTTCCAGTCCCATATTCCCTGCATTATCCACACCATAATACACTATTTCGTGAATACCTTCAGATGAGAATGTTAATGCCGCACTCCCTGAATGCGATTGCCCCGCATTCCCGTCAACAACATAATATAAGCCTTCAATGCCTGAAACCGTATCATTTGAACCCAGGTTTACTGTCACGTTATTATTATGCCATTCCCCGTCCGAATCATCCGATGAAAAGGGTGACGTTGTATCGATACTAACAGTTTTTTCCTTCACAGGCTCAATGTTTCCTGCGTTGTCCACACTGTAATATTTAATAATAGTTACACCTTCATTGCTTACTGGAATTAGTGTGCCGTTCCGGGAACTTCCAGTTGGTATTGAACCGTCTGTAGTGTAATATGTGTTCCTTATACCTGAACCATCATCAAACGGAACAAGGGTAACTATAACGCTTGCATTATGCCATCCGTCTGCGGTGCTGTCTGTTGTTGCCGGATATTTTGTATCGATTTTAACTTTATTGGCTGCTGTTTTTACATCTTCCCTGTTCCCCTTTTTATCAACACTGAAATATTTTAGCAAATACTCGCCGTCCTGTGAAAAATTAACCACACTGCCGCTTGCAGATGCAGTCGTCGGCTCTGACCCGTCAATCGTATAATACGTAAAAGCCGCCCCGCTTTCATCATCCAGCGCGGTTAATGTGACAGACACGTTTGAATTATGCCATTCCCCGTCCGAATCATCTGTTGTAACAGGAGGAGTCGTATCAACCTGCCGGATGTATGTATAAACGTGGATATTCCCGTTGAAATTCCCAAGAATCAGTTCCATATTTGCGTCATTATCAATGTCGGCAATCGCCACTGATGTGAAATACGTATCGCCTATGAATTTTTTACGTTCAAGGAGTGTGCCTTTGTAATCCCACAGGTACATGTTCGCGTAAAGGTCACCTGCAAGGATTTCCATGTATCCGTCCCCATTAACGTCATAAACCGCAAGATTACTTGTCACCCATCCGGCTGAGGTAAAACTTTCAACACTCCCGCCGCGGATGATATATATTTTTTTATCCCGGTTTGAGGCTATTACTATTTCATTCATCCCGTCTCCATCAAGGTCGCCGACTGCTGGAACATCGGCATTGGAATTGTTAATGTTAAAATGATGCCGGATATTGCCGTTTTTATCAAAAATATATACTCCAGCCGATGACAGGACTATTACCTCGTATTCATTATCGCCGTCAAGGTCGGATGCAGCAGCGGCAAATGACGTTCCGCTGAGGTTCCGGCTCCATAATACACTGCCGCTGTCCATTCCAGCTTTAATTACATGAACTTTCCCGTCTGCCGGATAAGCTTTTGTAATATCATGCGTAAGAATTACCGCCTCTTCATCACCATCCCCATCAATATCAACAATCGGAATTGATGGTGCCTGGAAATTGACGCTATTGCCAAGTTCAAGATACCATGATGAATTTCCCTGCACGCTAAATGCATGCACACCGCTAGCCTGCGCAATAATACCATCAAGAGATGTTCCAGGTGCCGCCCCTGTAAGGATAATACCGTCTTTTGTGACAGCAGGTGATGAAACAAGAAGGTTTAGCCCGACCATTTTTTCATTCAGTTTGTTCCCTGATGCATCCCATAAATAAAAAGTTGCTTTTGTATAATCAGGAGTTCCGTAAGAAAGTATTTCAAGCCTGTCGTCCCCGGACAGGTTCTGGATAATTGGGATTCTTGCATTGTCATGTATAACAATCCCTCCGGCATTTTCCCATTTAAGCGTCCCGTTATGGTTAAAAACCTTAACCATCCTGTTCTCAGGTGTAGCTATTATCTCGTTTAATCCATCCCTGTCAATGTCCTGTACTAAAATGTTTGAATACAGCCTGTAACCCGCATTTACCGGGAAACCTTCATGCTGTTCAATTTCTGCTGAAACTGGTATTACCAGTAAAAACAGTGTTAGTATTATCATTGATTTATTCATAGTTACCTCCTCCTCCCTCCATTATCGCCTACCGGTGGCGCAGTGTGACATCCCTCTGAAAAACACGTACTCATCCCGACATAAATTCCCATGTTGCTGCTATGCAGTATTATATTGGTAACAGGATTCGAATTATGGCAGCCTTTCAGGCATTCTTCTCCCACGGTTCCCATTTTGTTATGGTCGGCTTTAACAGGAACGGCATTGCCATAAACACCGCCTAAGTCCCCGCCTGCTGGACCTAAGGCATGGCACGTTTCAGTACATGCGAACCTTGAGCTGTCTGTTGTAATCAAACTGCTCCTATCACCATAATGTGAAACGTTTGCAGGCTCAGTGTACTGATAACTGCCGTAAGAAATGTTTGTATCTGTGAAAACGCCGTTCCTGTGGCATTCGTGGCACTCTTTCGAAGAATTGAAAACAATCGCCCCTGTAAATACCGTGCCTGCATAATGCCGGTAAACTTTTGTTGCATTCTGGTAAAGCGGGAGATTGAAATTACTGACATTTCCGCCAACTGTGTGGCATTCCCTGCACTGGTAGGGTCTTTTTGCCGAAGGTCCGCCCCTGTCAGGATGACTGTTAGCAGGGACATTGTTAATATCTGACACATGGCATGCCCAGCAGGCGGAATCAAGAAGCACGGAACCTGTTGTTTTGCTGGTATTCCATGCAGTTGAATTTATAAAGTTTTTATGGACGGACAGCTGGAATGCCGTGATATTAACCCTGTTATTAATCGAAGCAAAACCAGTTTCTACGGGTGCGCTTTGGTTATGGCATTTAACACAGGCAGGTCCGCCTTCAAGCGGTTCGATTGTTACGTTGTGTACCATATAACGGTCAGCGGCATCTGTCCTGTTGGTATGGCAGTTATAACACGTATCTATGGAATCAGATGGTGTGTGGACTTTCAGGTCCTCGCCTGTAATGTTTGCTTCATAACCGGGTGAGTTTGTAAACGGCGCTGTATCGTTATGCTCCCTGTGGCAGTCTATACAATCAACATAAGGCGTGTCAGTGAAACCGTTGCCTGCATAATTCCTGTCGTTCCATACACTGTTAATGCGTTCAGGGTCTGCTATCGTTCCGGCAGCATATTTATCAAGATGGAATCCCGGCGATTCGCCTGATGCGTTATGGCACTGTGAGACATTACACGTTACCTGTCCGCTGTAAGTATGGTTATAATCCCCGCCACTGACAATCTTCTGTGTGGAATTAAACAGGCTTGTCCTGGTGAAATGACACGTGTCGCAGTCACCGTTTGAGCTGTCCATTCCCGCACTGTGCATGGACGGTTTTCCGCTTAAATTATGGCAGTATTCACAGGTATAGCCGCTCATTGAAGTGTTGCCCCTGAATCCTGAAGCATCGGGTATGTGTGAGAACAACTGTTTTCCCGTACCTGTGAAAATACCTGTCCCGTTATGACACCCTTTGCATGTCGAATATGTTTGTACCGCTGTCCCGTTTACAAGTTTATCACTGTGTATCCGAAGAGTGCTGCCGTTTATTCCCTGTGAGCTTTGGTTATGGCAGAAACCACAGTCTTCTATCCTGTCGCTTTGTGAATAATTGGGGTCATGACCCTGGTTATAGACATATAATGTGGCGTTTGCATCTGCCGGCATGTGGCACGGCGCGCAATAATCGCCTGCCGCAACTGTCCATTCAGCAGCAACAGGCGTTGTAAGCGTGCTGTTATGAATCCTGCCTGAAGCGTGGCAGCTTCCACATGACATTGAGATATTATTGATACTGGCAGACGTATTTGTTGTATGTTCATTGACGGCTTTATTTGCGGCATTATCAAAAACAAACGCAGAAGTGGTATTGCTGTGGCAGTAGTTACAATACGCATCGCCTGAACCCATGTCAGTCCTTATCCTTGCATAATGGGATACAATTGCAATGCCTGTGCCTGGTGAATCATCCGTATATTCAAGCACCATTTCAGTTTCGTTATGGCATGTGATACATGAGTCATTGTCACCCTGTGCAGGATACGTTAGAAGTTCAGGCGCTGAAGGATAATGCTCTGTAACCTGGAGTGAATTGAACACATCAGAACCGTTCATGTGGCAGTAATCACAGTTCTTTGCTGTTGAGTAATGATTGACACTTGCTCCGTGGCATGCGGTACAGGCATCATTTCCCCCTCCGTTTAAGCCCTTGTGTATGCCAGTTCCTATCTGCGTATTATCCATCACAGGTGCACCGTTCTTTGCCGTTGGTGCATGGCAATCCGTACAGTTATCCCATACACTGCTTACCGTAACATTATGCATTGCCTCAGGTGCATTTGCATCATTCGCTGCTGCGGCGCTTGTATGGCAGTCATAGCACTCATCAAGACTTGAACCGTATGTTCCTTTGTGGTAAGATGTTGGCTCGGCTGAATACGGAAGAGAGCCACTGTAATTGGTATGGCAGTCAATACAGTTTACAAGCACGCCAGGAGATTTCCAGCTTGTATTCTGGACTGTACCGTTCGGATAATCCGTGAAGTGGAAGTTACCTGGTTCATCTACAGTATTATGGCATGTGTCGCATGTAACAGCTCCGCCGTATGAAGAATTGTCGTGGTTAAGGTTCTGGACAAGTATAGTTGAATCGTAGGTCGTGCTGCCTATGTCGTTGTGACATTCATTACATCCTTCTGCTGGTATGGTCATGCCATCCGTATGCATTGAAGTCCCGATGCCCAGGTTATGGCACTGCTCACATTCATAAGTTGCAGTATTTGCTTTACCGGCAGAAGCGCCTTTATAATGGGTTTTGATGGAATTTGTTACGAATATTGTGCCTGCGTCTGTATGGCATCCGGTGCATGTTTCGTAACCCGCAGTTGCTCCCTGTGTAAGGTTACCTGAATGTACGCCCTGGTACCCGCCTGATACACCCGGATTTTCTGAATTATGGCATTCGGAACAATCCGTTATTCCGGTTGTAGTCGTATTATGGCTTGCAACTTTCATCAAAGAACCTGAACCGCCTGTTTCGTGGCACGGTGCGCATACACTGTTTGATGCGCCGCCCCATCCCGAAACAGCCGGTGTTGTAAGCGTGCTGTTATGGAGCCTTCCTGTACTGTGGCAGTCCGCACAATTGAGTGTTGTGGCATTTGTTAAATTTGCACTGCCGTCAGTTGTGTGTTCCCTGATGGTCGTGTTGTGGGTGGAATCAACCCAAATCCATTCTGATGACGCTGAGGCATTATTGTGACAGTAATTACAGTACGCATCTGTATCAGGTGTGAGGTCGCTTCTCTTACTGCCATAATGGTACGGACTGGTATTTCCGCCGTTAATATTGTAATTGTCGCCAACCCATCCGGAAGCAGTATCGGTATCCGCATTACCCAGCACCATTTCTGCTGTATCTTCATGGCATTTCAGGCAGGATTGGGTTATGTTTGCATTAACGGACGCTGAAATCTGGGATGCGCCCGAATAGTGTTCATCAACTGCGAGCGCAGGTACAGGGAGTGATGCTGCCCATGTGAACCTTGAACCGCCTGATACGTGGCAGTCCTCACAGAGATAGGGGTTCTTGTAATTAGCTGGATGTTCTCCTGATGCAGGTTCGGTTCCGTTGCCGTGGCAGCCCCAGCACTGGTAGTTTGCCATGTCATACGATGATGTTGCATTCTCGTTCAACATCTTATGAATAGCGCCAGAACTGTTGGATACTGTGAAATCGATAAGACCGTATGATTTCGGACCCGATGGAACATCGTGGCAGGCAATACAATCAGGTCCTGCACCCTTACCCGCATCCATTTCAGTTGCATGTAAGTTCGCAATCGGTACACTGGCGGATGTGTTGTGGCAGGTGTAACATTCTGAATTAGGAGAAGCCGTTGTAGTTCCCTGGTGTTCTGTAAAGTATGTAGCGTTCCCCCACGTAACATTATTGGAATTATCCATATGGCAGTACTTGCAGTCAAGGGAATCGTTTGAAGCTGTCATCAGGCTTGCATTCGTACCGTAGTGTGAAACAATATCAACCGCATCAATAAGGTTCGGGTCATTGATTATGGCTGCTATGCTGTTGTTGTGGCAGGCGGTACAGTAATCGTTTGTCCTCACATCAGTGCTTATATCCAGACCTGTCTGTATGTGGTCGATAACGTATGCAGCAGTGTAATTACTGTATTGTGCCCCGCCAGTTGTATGGCAGTCCTCACAGAGATATGGATTCTTGAAGTTAGCTGGATGCGTTGTCGGGGCTGTGCCGTTACCGTGACACGCCCAGCAGCGTTTACTCTCGGCTGCATAAGGTTCGACAGCGCCGCCGTTAGCAGCCCCTGAATTCAAGTTAAGATGGATGGAATCCGAATTATTCATGGCATCCACATCAACCTGTTTGGATGCTTCGCCATTGGTGTCGTGGCACTGGGTACAGTTTGCGTTCGCAGGAGCAGGGTCAATAAAGTGCATGGCTTTGGGGTCGGAAGCGTAAGTTCCAGCACTGGTATGGCACTTGTAACAGTCATCAACACCCCACGTACTGTCGTTTATGTTATCAGTATGGTCAACAGCAGGCACATTTGCGTAAAACGGCGAACCTGTGTTATTGTGCAGTCCACGTCCATGCAGACGGGTTTGATATTGTACCGTTTGCCCATTGTGTGAAATGGAAATCCTGCGGGTCATTGGTGTTATTATGGCACCAGTTACAATCAGCAGTATCATTACCCCATGCTGATTTATCATGTGCGTAAGAACCAATGGTAGCTTTTGCAGTTGTTGCGTTATAGATGCTGGATTTTGTCTTGTGGCATTCAAGACAGCCGTCTGCTGGCTTATTGACCATGCCGGATGCATGCATGCTGTTTCCAACGGTTAAACCATGACAATCTTCACAGTCACGCCCGCTCTCTGATGTGTTTCCTTTATCTGTGCTTGCTCCAGGATAATGCGTATTTATTACCCTTGATGCGCCGACATAATTGCTGTCCCTGTGACATGCAGCACAGGTTTCGTTTGATAAGGAACTGTTTGTCAGCTTGCCTGTATGCAGGTTCAGGGAACCGGAACTTATGATTCCCTGCGAGCTTGCATTGTGGCAGTAGCCGCAGTCCATGTTAACAATTGAAATATTATTAGTATTGTGGGCGTAAACATATTTTGAAGCGCCGCTGTTACCTGATTCGTGGCAAGGTGCACAGTAATCCGCACTTCCTCCTGTCCATGCCTGCACTGCTGGTTTTGCCAGGGATGAATTATGTATTAATCCTGCCGCATGGCAGTTACTGTCAGTACAGTCAGGACCGGTTGTGTTTTTAGTACCCGAAGATGTGTGCTCAAAAATACTCTTATTTGTATCCGATAACGGGAAAACAGATGATGAATTCTGGTGGCAGTAGACACAGCTTGTGTTTGTACCTGTTCGGATGTCAGTACGCTTCCTTCCGTAATGGTACGGGCTGTTGCTTCCGCCGATTGTGGAATTATAAGTGTCACCGCCTGACGACCATACCGTTTTATTGTTATCAGGGTCGCTGTTTGACAGGCGCATTTCTCCAACATCCTGATGGCACATAAGGCACGAATAAGTTGTAATTGCATTATATGAAGCCACGATATCAGTTGCTCCGCTGAAATGCTCTTCAACTGTCATGGCACCTCTGGCTGTTGCCCAGCCATACCTTACACCTGTTGAAGTATGGCAATCCGTACAGTTGTATGGATTGCTGAACATACCTTTCCCGGCACTGTCACCTGTTTCATTATGCCCTTCGCTTTCACCGTTCCCGTGGCATGCCCAGCACGGCTCGTTTGAATCAACACCTGATGTTGTATTCATGCCGCCGTGTATGGAATTATCGAAAACATTAGCGTCAATGTGCCCTCTTCCGGCATCCGAATCTGAAATATTGTGGCAGCTCCTGCAATCAGGTCCTGACCCTGCGCCTTTATTAATTTCCTGTACATGGAATGTGGACGGCTCACCCTTTGAATCCGTGTGGCAGCCCCAGCAGGTTGATGCGGGTGTCGCACCTGATAAGCTGGTGTGCGTGGAGGTAAGCGGTTTTCTTGGAGTAAGCCATTCCGCACTTTCGTTATTAACAAAATGGCAGTAGGTACAGTTATCCGAATGCTGTGTACCTGTCATCAGGTTGGCGTTTGCATCCGAAGCATAGTGGGCAGATGATGCGTTTATTGCGCTTAATATCCCCATCCCGTCGTTATCATTATTCGCCGTAATGCTGTTGTTATGACAGACCGTGCAGTAGCCGTCTGTTACATTTATTTCTGTGGACTCATTCTTCCCAGGCATTATATGCTCAGTCAGACCAGGTGCGTTGAACAGGACTGAACCGTT
>PGYG01000023.1:20952-35533 GCA_002839545.1 Candidatus Methanoperedentaceae archaeon HGW-Methanoperedenaceae-1 | reverse complement strand
GGTGATGATTTGTAAGTGCTGTCATGGTCATTTACAGGCTGGTCACTCTCGTTTGCATATATTCCTGTCTTTGTACCGTGGCATGCCCAGCATGGTTTGTTGCTTATGTTTCCGGCAGAAGAAGTTGCACCGCTGTTAAGACTGCCGTGGACTGAATTGTTAATTGCTGTAAAATCTACCCCGGCATAGCCGCCGCTTATGTTGTGGCAGCTTTCACAGTCAGGATTCCCTTTTTCACCGGGACTCATTGCTGATTCGTGGAAAGTGGACACAGTGCCGCCATGGCATGTGTAACATTCACCGCTCTGGGTGTATGGGTTATGGTTAAATCCTGTCCCGCCAGTCCCGTCCTTATTGCTAATGTTTGATAGACTTGCAGGCAGGATGCCCCACTTTTGCATATTATTACTGTTAATGTGGCAGTAAACACAATCATTTGAATTACTTCCTGCATCCATCAGCATATTTTTTGTCTTGTTTGCACCGTAGTGCGATGAGGATGCATTCGTCGGGCTTCCGCCTGTTTTCCCGAATCCGTCAGGGTCAAAGTTCGGAACTACGCTGTTGTTGTGGCAATAGCCGCAGTAGGTGTTGTTATATGACGAAGTGCTGACATCCGTACTTGCGGAAATGCCTGATGGGATATGGTCTGTTACCGCTTTTGCCCCGAAAACCGGTGAAATATCATTATGGCAGTCCTCGCATTTGCGTGGATTGCTGTAATATGTACTGTTATGACCGCCTTCCGGCTGGTCGCTTTCGTTTGCGTATTCCCCGATTATCGTACCGTGGCATGCCCAGCAGGCTTTGTTACTTGCGTTGCCGCCGGAAGCAGTTGCACCGCTGTTAAGATTCCCGTGCATACCCAAACTGACTGCCGTGAAGTTTACATTCTTCTGTTCACCATTAATATCATGGCATGCCGAACAGTTCAAGCCGCCTGAAGTGCCGATTTTCACGCTGTGCATGAAACTTTTGATTTCAGTATAATAAGCGCCCTTTGAATGACAGCTCGTACATTTCTGGTCGTTATAGTCAAACTCTGAAATCCACCCTTCTGCCTCATGGTCCCTGTATTTACTTTCAACAGAAGTGCCGGTGAAGTTGCCCCAGGTTTCGTTGCCTGATATCTCAGGAGGAACAGAGAACCCCTGGGTTTCGTTAAAATCCCGTACCATGTCATAATAGACAGCTGACCCGTTTACGTACCTGTCATAATGGCATGAGGCGCACCATGTCCCGTCCATTCCCTGCTCAACTTGATTATTTCCTGCAAATGCAACCGGTGCCCCGACTGCCTGCCTGTAGTGTTTATTCGGGTAATGGCAGTATTCGCACGGCAGGTGTGTGCCTGTATCGGACAGCACGAAAATATATGCTAAATCAACATTGTCCTGCGTATTATCCACACCGCGCTGCGTATCCTCAATACGGAACATGACAGTTCCTGAATTCCACTCACCTGCTGTCAGGTTAAGATGGATGTATTCATCAGCGGTTTTATTGATCTCCCGCCTGTATCCGTATTGTCCGGTGGAACTGTTATAAATGCTCAGGTTAGCTGGTTCTATATTGACCTGGTATGAAAGTACAAGCTGTAATGTTTCCTGGTATTCTACATCAGGAACAACAAACGTTGCGTTATATTTGTAGTTGCCGTATTTGTTAAGCGTCAGCCTGACATTATCATAATCCATTTTGATGCCGGCAATATTTCCTGGAAGAGTGCTTTTGATAGATATTGAATAGTTGCCGTTCTGGGTAAAATTATTCGGATTAAGGTACATCTGCCTTGACGTCCATGAACTTACATCGCCTACAGTCTCGCTGTATAATGTTACTGTGCTGCTGTCTGGTTTTTTAAGAATGAACTCATAGGTGTTTGAAGTAGCGGCTTCTGACTTGAAATCAAACGACAATGAGGCATTTATGTACTGGGACGGCGCGTTCTCGCCGTTGAAACCAAATACAGCAGTCCATGTCCCTATTCCTGTACTGGAACCCCCGCCCCCTTCATCGTATTTTGTATATATATAACCATACGGATTGCCTCCGCTGTGCTCCTGGTAATTTGTAATTGTCCCTCCAGGGGCGGCATTCACCGTACCTGTCCAGTTAAAACTGCCATTATCGAAATTCTGGTTGCTTGTGAATATTTCAGCGTCAGGTTCGTTATTTACCCCTGGCGTGTAATCAGTCGTTTCATAACCCCATGTCCTGTTAACCATATCCAGTTTTTCAGCGCCGGTCCCCTTGGTAATGTTATACCATGTGCCGCTTGTGAATGTTGATTGGGTTAAATTAACAATACTTTCATACGTGGGCGTATAATCCCAGAATTTTTCACCTGGATGGTACTGCCTGTTGCCCCATGATTCGTTCCAGATACTGCCGTTTTGCGGGTCTTCGCTGTGGCTCTGGTCAAGTACTGTGGGTATAGATACGCCGAACATTGCTTCATAAGTTTCATTATTATCCGTATGGCATGTACTGCAAAGCGCCGCGCCTTCCTTTGCTGTCATATACCCGCCATTGAAGTTTATGTAGTGAATCGGGTGGATTCGTCCGCCGACATCGACTTCCGACAGGTTGCCTATATGGCAGTCCACGCACGACAGCGTATCGTTGTGCCATTCATAACCTGTGTCATGACAACCAGACACAGTGCAGTATGACTCGGTTGTATTTCCTTCAGTGATGTGGGGTTCTGTAAGTCCCTCATCATGCAGGGCAAACTCGCCGTGGCAAAGAGATTCTGTACAGCTCGGTGTTGTATCTTTAGGGGCATGTTCGGAACGGGCTTTATTGTCTGGGTTGCTGTAAGGGGCGAAAGTGCTCATGTTCTGGTGGCAGTACCGGCAGTAATCGCCCGGCTCAGTCCCGTGCAGTATATCCCGTAACCAGGTTTGTTTTTTATTATAATGCGCTGCTTTTGAAGCATTTTCTGCTGTTGCATTAGAACGGTTTGACATTCCAGCCCCGAAATCAGTATCCTGGAATGAGTTATTGAGCATATTCGGGTCTGCGTGGCAGTCCTCGCATGAATCTATTCCTGGCGTGAATATATCATCATCAGCATACTGACCCGGATACCAGTTATGCTCGACATTTGGCATTGCACCAAAATGGTATCCTCCTCCAACGGTGTTGATATGGCAATATGCGCAGTCATGGTCTGCCAGGTAACCTTCAGGATGTTCACCAAGCGGGAGCTCGTTGTAATTTACAACATCGTCTGCGCCAACCGAATCGTTTGAGTGGCATGCCCAGCACATCCTGTTTTCCCATCTGGGACTTGGACCGGTGTTTGACCCGTTGTTCAGGTTATAGTGGATGTAATCGCTGGAATTCATCACATTGATGTCAACGTGGTACGGGTTTGGACTGCCCGCATCATGACATGATGTACAATTCGGACCGCCGAACTGTCCCACAGGCACTTTATGGGCATCGAGTTTGCCGGTACTGCTGTAATGGCAAGCCTTGCAGTTCGGGTTTTCGTGTTTTACAGGATTTCCGCCGTTTGATATTATGTTTAAAAACCCGTTGCTGATGTCATGGCAGATGCTGCACTGGTCGTTTACAGCGCCGTTGTAAGAGATGTCAGCAGACATGTTGGGCATGGTTAAGCCGTGAGCAGGAGTTCCATGACATAAGGCGCAGGATACATTTGCTGGATTTGTGCGATTGTGAGATTTTGCTTTCCATATATCATTGAGACTTGTAGCTGTACCTGCGGCTGCAGCCTGTGACCAGCTTACAACAGGTACTTTTTCAATCTCAGATGTTGCATGGCAGGATACTGTGCCCCCTCCGACTGTGGTCACGGAAGCTTGGGAGCAGGATGGTCTGTCTGCAAAGTCTGTCCTGCCGCCGGCACCATAATCAAGAATCCCGCCGCCAGACGTTGCAAAATGGCAGGAGTAACAAAATTCCGAGCCTGGCATTTTTACAGACCATGTTGTGGGACTCCATGATGTACCAGTTGTTTTAGAGAGATTCCAATCTATCGTGATTGATTGTGCATATACTGAAGGTGTCGCAGGTGTCATATTAAGGGCATGCACATCTTTCATGGAATCAGGAAATGTTCCTGATTGACTTTCATACAAATGTTCGTAACCACGGTGGCACATAGTACAGGGAACATTGTTTTTTGTCGCGCTATCTGCACCCGTGTGCGTACCATGGGATTCAGTTTCGCCATTATGGCAGCCCTGTGCAGAATAAAGCACTTCAGTATAACTTGTAAGACTGCCGTATGTAGCAGATATATTAAATACGAGGTGGTCATCAAGAATATCTGCTGCCGTAGCTGTTGTTGAATCGGCTATATCTGCGTATGCCGTGTAGATGCCGTCACCTGCAATGCCATCGCCAGATGTGCCTGCATCATTGTATACCAGGTTTATATTATTGTAGAAATTTGGGTTCAGTGTTTCATCGTGGTGATAAACATTTGTGCCTTTATGATAATGGTCAAGGCGCCTGGTGTCATCCAGAATGCCTGTTATCCCGCTTAAACCCTTCATGATGTTGCCGTCGTCATCAAGGACTATTGCATATGAATAGACAACCAGATTATCAATATCATCTGCATCGGTTACTGCTGGTATATTGCTGCTCTGCCTGCCATGCTGAATATAAAAATCTTTGTAAACCTTCTTATCCGTAAAAATAACCAACTTTGTTGCATTCCCTGCCGCTTCAGCCGCCTGAACCGAAGCAAACAATGCCGTAATTATTACAAGCACTAAAAGCAATGCTCTTGTTATTCTAAAAATACCCGTGATTCTACTTTTTACCCGTTCTTGTCTTGCCTTTGAGGACATCTGACCATCCTATCCGCTAAATCCGCGTTTTCCTCATTTTAGGCGAAGCGAGCCGGTTCCAGGCTGTAATGTTAACCAATGGTAAATATCACAAATACACAGCTAACATCCAATAATACGCAACGCTATCCTATCAAAGCGTTTTAAAACATTTTCCCCGTTTTATTGTTTTACTTTTGTTTCCCTTAGTTTTAACTATACCCTTTGAAACATAAATAGGTTTCGCACTCATGATTATGATGTGATTATCAAACCACCGGCGGGAGTTTATCCCCCATAAACCCCCGCCAACTCCCGCTCCCGCATATACCTAAACATGCGATTCATCACTCAGCACAGGCATCCTGTTCACAATCCACCTGTAAACAAGGACCTCAATAGTAAGGATACTTAAAACGACAACCCCCTCTTTCCAGAAGAAAAGTTCGTGTTCCGGCAGTTTCCAGTTAAAAGCTATTATGGATATGTTAATCCGGTTGAGAATGATGGCAACCATTGTCAACAAAGCCGAGAACTGGACAAGACCTACGTTCCTTTTTTTAACCGCATAATAGAACAGGAACGGAAGAGCTGCAAACAGCATGAACTCAAGCAGGAACCAGTGCCCGAAAGGCGTGTTAATATATCCCCATGCATTCTCGTAAGCTATACTGGTTAACCTCAGACCCACGTAGGTGAAAAGTATAAATGATGTAGCCTTCCCTATGCCCAGGGTTATGTTATCAAGATTATCCAGGTAACTGGGTTCTGCCCTGTTCCTCATGAAAACCTGTGTGAGCTTGCCTATCACCACAACGTAAACAAGCCCTCCCGCAATAGCCGAAATCAAATGAAGCCACGGCAGGTACGAGGTGTACCAAAGCGGATGGAGTTTTCCAGGCACAAGCAGGAACATGGCGCCGAGAGCAGACTGGTGAAGCGTGGAGAGCATTATCCCTGCAATAGTCAGTGCAATTGTCATGCCAAGAATCCACTGTTTCAATGTCTTCAACCCGAGCCAGTCAAATGCAGAAGGCGAGAATTCAAACGCCTGCACGGTAAGGTAAAGGCTTACATGCCATGCAACAAGGAACATGACCGAGTACGGACCGAATGATATAATCATCGGGTAATATATGCGCCACGGGCGGCCAAGGTCAATCATAAGGAAAACCACTGCAAACAAATAACCAAGGAACCCAAGGAGTATAGCGTTCTTAACAACAGGTCTGTATTTTTTAAGACCGAAGATATACACAGCAGTCCCTACCACAAAACCTGAAGCTGAAAAAGGAACACCTGTGAATAACCCGACTCCGAGAAGCAGTCCCCAGGGCTGTTCATTTGAAGATTCGGTTATTGTATCAAGCCCGAAAATAAACCGTTCCAGTATGAATAACACACCAACGAGAACTATAGCCCCGGCAACCATATTGAAAGTCGTGAATAGATTCTTTACATATTCCTTTACAGTCAATCCAAGGAAGAGTTTTTGATTTATCCAGTTCATGGATGTTTCAGGTTTTCTATTGTCTTCAGTTTCAATGATGCTCATACTTCAACCTCCGTGTTCGGTTCATCCGTTTCTTCATCGGTTATTTCCACCCGGTTTTTAGTCATAAGATATATCCCGCCGAATATGGCTGGCCATGTAACCAGTGTCAGGTTAACAAGCGAAAGGAAATCCTTGGTAAACTCAGGATATGGTGTCGTACCCATGTCCATCTGGAAACCAAGCTGTGAAAACGGAACACCGCTTACGTATAACCATCCGGTACCGCCAGCTTCCCTCTCACCGTACACATGGTCAATGTATTTATCCGGCTCTCCCCATATCCTCATCCACGCAAGTTTTAGCAGTTTACTTCTCTTGCCGAATGTTATGGCTTCGACAGGGCAGGCTTCGGCGCAGGCTGGCACAATCCCGTCTTTTATCCTTTCATAGCACATGAAACACTTCTGGATTTTTGGAGTGAATGTACTTGAATACTCAAAAGCCGGTATATAGAACGGACACGCTGTTATGCAGTACCGGCAGCCGATACAGACTTTTTCATCCCATGTGACAGGTCCTTCAGGACTTTTCTGGAGAGCACTTACAAAGCAGGCGGAAACGCATGCCGGCTCATCACAGTGCATGCACTGCACCTTGCGGTATACTTTTGTCCCGTTTACCTCGTAACGGTTAACAACTGTGTAGGACTGGACATCTGCAACATACGGCTTCCTTTTTTCGTCGAACACCGACTCGTCCTCAAACGGGATTTCGGGCTTTGGAAGGTTATTTGCCCGGTTACAGGCTGCTTCACATCTTCGGCATCCGATGCATCGTGTCATGTCACTCAGCATACCGTACCTGTCAGGATGACCCGTAAAACTGTGCGTTGCTGAAGCTACAGTTGTACCTGCAATACCTGCCGCAACAACTGCTCCCCCAAGTTTCAGGAAACGCCTTCTGTTCATTGTCATTTTAGTTACCTCCGGCTGGCTTGTGGCAGCCATTACATGTATCAACCGTACGACCTGCATGATCGGCAGGAACCAGTGCCGCGCCGTTGCTCCCTTTTGTATGGCATTTTACACAGAAACCATGGTAAACGATATTTGTCTTAATATCTTCAGGAATACCCCCTTTGTGGCATCTTCCGCAGTCTTCCCATGTTAACGCATGAGGACGGGCAGGACCAGAAACACCCGCATAACCAGGTACATTCTGGGTGTGGCATAACCTGCAACCGTCAGGTCCCTTGAATACTTCTTTATGGCAGTACATGCACTTTTCATGGATTGCGGCTTTCAGTCCGGGTTTGCCCATATTATCAGGGTTAAACGGCGCACTGTGGCAATCCGCACAGGCATGTATTTCATCGCCGCTGTTATGGTGGCAGTCCTTACATGCCATGTTTTCACTCATCACCGTGTGGAAATCCGTAGCAGAGCCATAACTCATGGCATTGTAATCCGTTGTTTTTACCCCAAGCCATTTTTCAGGACGATGGGCAGTAATAGTAGCAGGACTGCCGTTACTGTAATATTCAGGAAATACAGTTTCTCCCAGCGCTTCTTCACCAGCGCTGCTTTCCACTGAAGAATTACCGGCATCCGGTAAGAAAAAGGCTGATGTTGCCCCGAATGCCACCCACATGATAACAACCATCGGTACGACTTTTGTCATGCCGCTGTGTTTTGTGTTTACCAGTTTCCAGAAAGTAACAAATGCCAGTAAGAATGCAACTACCAGCAGGTACCCGATTCCCTTAACAAAGGTCATATACTCAAGAAATGTTTCCATATTATCCCCCCTTATCAGAATTCACGGGATGTTTTCCATCAACGGCACTATACACCCGTTTTTTATGTCCTGATTGTTTGGTTTTCATGGTATCCGTATTAACACCTCACAAAAATTATCTCCGCGGGTAAGTAATTTTTTAGTTTCAATTTCAGCCCTGTTCCCGAAAGCATAAGCTAAAGCTCCTTTGAATACTTCCCTTGCAGTCTGGCAAATATATGGATCAAAAGAGTTCCCATCACTTGCGAGATTGCATTTCCTGATAGTATAAAGCAGGCTCTTATCTCCGAGTTTCCATTCTGAAACCCTGTGCAGTCTGGAATCAATTATCCCGAATACCCTCCGGAATGTTTCTAAATCCCAGTTATGCACCCCGTTTTCGCTTTCATACTCCTGCATAAGGGAGCTGCCGATTCTCCTTCCAAGTGATGTAAGTGAAAGGGGAATATCTGGAATATTCTTAAGTTGTTTAAGGAATGCAATGAAAAGTATAAGTTCCTGGTCAAGCCTGCTGTGATTGAGTCTCAAATTATCAATAATCTCATTGATTTTCAATCCGATATCAGGACGGTGAACAAGCACAAGCATGTTTGCTGTTGATTTTGCATCATACAGGTGCCCGTTTGTTTCAAGAAGCGAGAAAAGACTTTTTTTCAGTTTTTCTATTGCTTCCTGATTCCTGTAATTATGGTACAGGATTATTGTATCCTTATCAATGTCAACCCTGTCAACGACACGGGAAGTTTCATATACATCTTTTATGAGGATGAGAAGCTCACCAAGTGATATTTCAGTTATTGGTTTTCTTGCCATGTTTTCAATTGTAATTTCACCCATCGGCGTCTTTGAGGCAAGCAAATCTTCAAAATAATTCCTGTGTACTGTGACCATATTGTAGTTACTTAGCTGATGCCTTTCGAGTATCTTCTTCCAGAAATCAATCCTGGTGTGTATTGTTTTTACAGGTTCATCCATATACCCAAAAAACTTTACGAGGCTTTTCTGTCCGTCATTCCTGTTCGATTTTGATAGTTCAACCCTGATGCAATTACTGGAATTTACAACTGATTTTACTTCCAGGGGAGAATCCCCGGATGAGTTCCGGACAAGGAAATGTGAAACAAGGCTTGCTACAAGCCTTGTTTTCTGGGAAGCGCCTTTTATCTCGGCAAGCACGTCAATCGGGGATGAATCACTATCGTATTTAATGTCAATATTGATGCCCCATCCGAGTTCTTCAAACCTGTTATTCAGGAACGTCTCAAGTTCTGACATTGAGTTCATTAATCGTTTATCGACTATTTCTGAAAGGACACTGTCTGGAATCAGGAATCCATCCGTTTCGGTAAGCATCCACCTGAACAGGGAGTTGTCTATTTGCGACGTGTCGCTGTTTGAACTGAATTTCCCGGTATTTTCAATGATTTCCCTGATTGCCGCACTGAAATTGTTGTTATGCTTCTGTACGTATGGTTCGATTTTCCTGATACAATCATTGTCCAGGGAGATATGTCTTGTAACAATCATGCTCATATATACACTCAAATTATCCAGAACCTGTTCCTTGTACCTGTTATTTTTTCATCCCGCTGTGGATTTCCGAATAAACTATTTCTTTTTCTCTCATGAGCGCTTTTTCACGCCTGGCAATGGATTTCATGGCGCTGTTTGGCTTCATAACCACATTAATCCGGTTCTTCCTCTCTGTCATGTATTTCCAGAATCCGTGTACCATATAGACCCCGAACACCGCCGGAATCAGGAACAGCCACCCGACCACAAACGCTATAAAGCTATTTGCGGGAAAGGAATATGCACTCCCTGCTCCAGCCACAACAACTACACCACTCATGACATATTTTTTCCAATTTTCCATACAATACCACCCCTTTTATGTTATTAATTGCTATTATCTAATGACAACAGTATAAAAACATTTGACAAAATGTTGCGGGAAATTGTTAAAATATGGCAGGATATGGCATAAATGATATAATCTGCCATTTTAATGCCATTGAATTGGCATTTACATATACAAATTGGCAAAAAATAAAGGCAATAATGCGGTTTTTTTTATTGAATTGGCAGTTTGTCAATGCAGTTGTATGGTTACTTCACAGCATTTGTCTCCATGAGACAACATTTTTTCAATTTTCAATTCGGCTTTATTCCCGAAAGCATAATTCAATGCTCCTTTAAATGCTTCCCGTGCCGTATGGCAGATGTATGTATTAAAAGAATTACCTTCATTGGCAATGTTACATGTTTTAATCCTGTACTGCATTGATTTCCCATTGAGTTTCCATTCGCTTTCCCTCTGGAGTTTTGAATCAATAAGCTCCATGGCTTTTTTAAATGTTTCGGGATTCCAGACAGTATTTTGATTATCAGTTTCATATTCCTGCATCAGTGACCTGCCTATCCTGCTGCCAAGTGAGGTCAGGGACATGGGTATATCCGGAAGTTCCTTGAGTTCTTTCAAAAAGGACATGAACATTACCATTTCATAATCTATCCTGTTAGTATTGGTTTTCAGGTTATCGACAATCTCGTTGATTTTTGCGCCAATATCAGGTCTGTGGGTAAATACAATCATGTTTGCTGTTGATTTTGCATCATACAGGTGACCATTGGATTCAAGAAGTGAGAAAAGGCTCTTTTTTATTGTTTCAACAGACTCTTTATTCCTGTAATTATGGTATAGTACTATTGCATCTTTATCAATATCTATCCTATCGGCTACACGCGATGTTTCATAGACTTTCTTAATGAGGGACAGCATCTCAGGAAGCGGGATGTCAGGTATTGGTTTTTTAGCGAGGTTTTCAATTGTTATTTCACCCTGCGGCACTTTACCTGCCAGCACATCCTCAAAGTAGTTCCTGTGTACCGTGACCATGTTGTAATTGCTTAAATGATGCCGGTTTACGATTTCTTTCCAAAACTCAGGGTGGCTTTTTATTGCATTATTAGTTTCATCCATTTCCCCGAAAAATTTTACAAGGCTTGCAATGGCTTTCTGTTTATCAGAATGAGCCAGTCCTATTTTTATGTGGTTATTACAGTTTATAACAGACTGGAGCTCAAGGGGTGAATAGTCAAGTGAATTTTTTACAAAGAACTGGGACATTAAGCATGCCGCGAATTTTATTTCCCTGGGAGCGCCATGTATTTCCATAAATACTTCGGACGGATATGAAGGATTATCACATTCTAAAACGAATTTAACGTCCCATTCAAGGTCTTTGAACCTGTGGTTTACATATTCTTCCAGTTTCCCTGTTGATTTTATTAAACCCGGGTCTATCATCTCATCTATTACGTATTCAGGAATCAGTATGCCTTCATTCCCATCCAGAATCCATTTGAACAAAGAACTGTCAATCGCTTTTGAATTTCCGGGAAAACCGGATTTTCCGGCGCGGTCAATAATATCTCTTATTGCTGCGCTGAAGTTACCATTATGCGCTTTTGTGTAAGGTTCTATCTTTTCGATACAGTCATTGTCAAGGGATATGTGCTTTGTGACAATCATAATCCTAACCCTGGCTCCACTATCCAGGAGCCGTTTAATATGTCACGTTTTATCCCGTTTTACCCCATTTGGTTGCCTTTTCCCCGTTTTACATAATAACATACACTGTTTCCATTTAAATAATTTAGCATTTAATATTGGTGGTGTCTGGTTGATATTGGGATAATCTAACACAACCCATAATGCATATTTTTATATATTGCTTATGACTTAGTAAAAAGCACTAATTAAAAACCGGGGATAAAATGAGTGACAAAAAAATTAAAATGGCTCTTGTAATCGGTCTTATCAGCATATATATTGCAGTCAGTTATTCGGTTTCTGCCATAGTAATAATGTTCCTTTCCGCAGCATTATTTGTTCCTCCTGCGGTTGTTTTTTTGTATGTCCTGAAAGAAGGCATCCCGTTAGTTTCCGGCGAATTTAGGAATCTGTTCAATTCAGGAACCGGAATATTTGTAATATCGGTTTCAAAAGAACATATCATACTGGAACCGGAATACAGGTAGATGATCAGCAAAATCCGTCCGTTTTTATTCAAAACATATATATTGACATAGCTTACTTAATAGTTTATACAAAAAGATAGGATATAAAACGGGAAAAATGGGTTAGTACTGTTGCGGGGTTGATTAAGCTATCATACTCTGAAAACGTTTTAGAATAGTTTATTACATCAATAAATTGGACAAAGACAGATGACATCACTTGCAATAATCAGGGCAACGGATATATTAAAATTAAAAGCAACCCTTATAGAAATGACACAAACAGGTCTGGAATTTGAAAGCAAACCCAAGGAAATAAACCTGGAATCTACAGAGAAAATATTATCCCGGGCATTTGACTCATCAAATACGGATTATGAAGTTTGCGCATTAACTTGCTTTGTCCAGGATTATGGGTTCTCAAACGAAAAAATAAAAAACTTACCACACTATTCTGATGTGGTTGTTCTTGATTCATCGCACGAGCTTTACAGTAACTTTAAAAATTTAATTCCTGCACTCCCTGACCTGATTCTACCGAACGGGCATAATTTGCAGAAATCATCCCGTAATTCAAAAGACAAACCTTCAGAGGTTTATCTTGGCATATTCGTGAACCGGAAAGTAGAGGTGGAAACCGGCTCTGGTTCACTCTACAAGGGGATTTTAAAACATGCTGATTCAATAGGTGTTTTATTTGAACCGGAAAATGAAGCCCACTCCCCGCTTTTCATTACATGGCATGATATTAAAAAGATAAAACTCCCGAGGAAAAAATAAACCGGGTTTGAAATAAACCGCTTATTCCGGATTACTAATCACGATACAGTACATACCTGATTCATTACGCGGCGGCTTTTCAACCGTACCTGTGGAAATCCTCTCACCAGGATAACCAAGTTTTTCACAGACAGAAATGTCCCGTGACAGACCTTTGAAGCCTAATAGCCCTGCTATTTCCTCAACACCAAGTTCCCTCCCAGGCAAGAGAAATACGTTTTTTTCCTGCATCAGTTCGTTTATGAGTCGTTTTTTGACAGAACTATTCTCCCCTGAGTGGGCTGTTATCACGGCAAGATTGTCAATATCAATACCAAGCTTTGCAACAGCAAGCTGCATTGAAGATATTCCGGGGATAATCTCATCCCCTTTTTTTGCAAACTTACCAAGACCTGAAAGCATTGGGTCGCCGGTTGAAAGGACAACCGCATTTCCAGGAAGTGATTCCAGTGAATAATCTGTAATCTCGCGGACAGCGCATCTGATATGGTTTTTAGCAAGCTCAATGGCTCTTTTTGACCCGAATATTATTTCGGCATTTTCAATTGCAGATATTGCTTCCCCGGTCAAAAGATTTGGTCCGGCACCGACACCAACTATTTTCATTTTGGTTCACCGCTGTCCCGTAATATTGTCCCGTCCCTGTTTAAAAGTACGACTCTTTTACCTGATAATTCAACAGCCTGTCCAAGTGCCCTATCGATTATGAGGTTTTCTGGAGCGTCATCAATCATTTCCTGGACAGTCAGGTAACCGCTGTTTTCAAGCATGTGGGGTGATGCCCATTTGAGTATCAATCCCGCAAGTCCGCAAATAACCACCTCTCCTTTTGCGGCAGAAAGCCCGCGGGAAATATCGCTTCCAATAAGGATAACCGTGTAATCAGGGAAAAGCATATTGGAATAACGCATGCCGAGGCGTCCTGTTGTAAGCACGACTTTATTTGCGGTTTTTATTAGTTCTTCTTTCATTTCGCCAAGGTGTTCATTCCATGGTTCAACAAATCCGGTTGTGCCGAGAATGGATATGCCGCCTGTTATCCCGATTTTGCTGTTAAGCGTTTTCTTTGCAAGCTTTTCACCATCAGGTACGGATATAGTGATAATCGCGCCTTTTAATCCGGCTTCAAGAAGCGCTTCTTTTACAGCGTCTTCTATCTGGCGCATGGGGCAGGGGTTAATTGCAGGAATGCCTTTTTTTGAGCCGATTCCTGCTCCTGCTTTTATTATAATGGAATCATGTTCTTCTGCCTTTGCAACTATTTTTACACCTGATGTAACATCAAAGGCATGGTCTCCTGACTCTTTCCGTGATGATGCTGTCCCGTTTTTTGCGGAAACCCGGAGATTCGCGCGAAGTCCTGCCGGCGTGGGGACTGATATTTCTGAAACGTCTTTTTCCATGGACAAAACCGCGGCTTTGGCTGCTGCTGCGGCTGTTGTTCCTGTGGTATAGCCGCGCCGAAGGAGTGAGCCGTCAGAGAGCAGGACATAACACCCGCTTGAGAGCTTTTCGTTGAGTTCTTCGGGTGGTAATCCTGCACGTTTTACCCATTCGTCAGGGATGTTGAATTTGTTGACAGGGTCGATTAGTTTCATTCTTGCAGTGACTGGATTGTATTTATTGGTACATATCTTTGGTGAATAATATTCAGGCACTAATCCACATGATTATA
>PGYG01000023.1:0-20863 GCA_002839545.1 Candidatus Methanoperedentaceae archaeon HGW-Methanoperedenaceae-1 | reverse complement strand
CGTTAGCATAACTAAAAATCGAATACCTGGTAAAAATGTACAAAACAAATACGGGAAAAAGGTTTACACTTTTAGTAGTGGTGTTGTTAGCAGTTGCGATATTTTCAAGCCTGGCTTTGCCTGTTGAGGCTGCTGGAACGCCGACACAGATTATTACTTTTACTGATAAGAAAGTGTACACAGCGTGGTGGATGCAAAGGGTTGCGACCGGAGCTCCAACATTCAATATTCTGGAAAGTTCGGTGGCTGGAGAGGTAGCGCCTACAATTTACGTTTATGGAATTGTGCTGGATGATGACGGCAACATAATGAAGGGGAGAACAATCCAGGTTACGCTAAATGATACGGTGTTTGACCACTATGAGAAAGGCGTTTGGACAAGGCACAGTGATATGGTTGCCAACAATACTTATTTTACCTCTACAAGAAATCTGAACGATACGGGCACATCCGGGGATGCTGTAAATGGCGACGGATTATACACTACCATATTTACCATGCCATCTCAGCTTATGACGGATGTGCAAAGTAATCCCAGAATGGACGACCACGTAAGAATAAAAGTAACTGTGAGAGATACAGCAACCGGGCTAACCGCAACCACATATGTACTCGTAAGCTGGGCTAGATGCCATCAGGCTCCTTCAGGAGGACATTCTCACCTCAGTAAGGGCACTTCTGACCTGTGTACAGCATGCCATGGTGGATATGAACATTTTTTTGAAGGTGCCTCACAAACAATTCCAGACGAGTATCTTGACGTTCACTACAAAGTGCTCGGGGATTCCCTGCCAGACTCCACTGATTCAAAAAGTGGTATGGACGAGTACAACTGGAATTCAACGAGGAAAGATAGTTTAGCCCCGTATGGCGTAAGCCTGTCATGGAAACTCAGAAGCGGCGGAGGTGCTGTTTATTGTCTATTTTGTCACAAAGATCCTGCCGATACACAGAACTTGTTTGATTACGGTGGTAACAACAGAGGCACCCTTACTGACAGACCCTCATGCTCTCAGGGTACCAGTGGATACGGCGGATTAAGCTGCCATTCAACAACAGAAATAGAAGGTACAACGGTAATTCCATGGTCGCAGGGCGGGGCAGTTACAGGAAATGACACGCTTGTAAACATAAATAACCAGAAAGCCCACAACC
Organism: Candidatus Methanoperedentaceae archaeon HGW-Methanoperedenaceae-1; assembly: GCA_002839545.1. Taxonomy (GTDB): domain Archaea; phylum Halobacteriota; class Methanosarcinia; order Methanosarcinales; family Methanoperedenaceae; genus Methanoperedens_A. Next base: position 19,708 of record PGYG01000023.1, on the reverse strand, counting down.
ACACAGGTAACAAAGCTAATGTTACATGCACCTTATGCCATTCAGTTCCTCACGGATTAAAAATGCCCAACATGTCCGTGGACATATCAAGCTCTGGAAGCATCAGCGACCAGTGCAGAACCTGCCATAACATCACAGGCGGATTGAACATAACAGCCAACGGCGGTACGAATGTTGCTCATGACGGCAAAACCAACTGCAAGAACTGCCATGTTGATAACAACAAGCTCGACTCCCATCTCTTACCGGTGGGCGTATTCGGCGGCAAGTATTGCCTCAACTGCCACGACATCACAGGCAAATCGCCTCTTAATATGAAGGTTGACCCTGCTATCGTCAATGTTTCCAACCAGAATTATATTCACTACGCTCTGAACAAGATTTCAGATGCTACTAATTCCTCCCGTATCTGCTGGGGATGCCACACCAATAACACATATGTAATAAACGGAAGAGTGAACTCCACAAGCCTTCCCGCATCTGAGCATCCTACTGGATACGACACGCCAAAAAACTGCACAGCCTGCCATTATAATTCTTCAGTTTACAATTTCAGCGCGCCCCAGAACGCAAGGCATACGTGGTATGCCACAAATATGAAAACACCTGCTGTAACCTCCTGCACGGACTGTCATGCAAAGGACGAGATGCTCAATACATGGTCGCAGGGAGTTTATCCACCCAAGAACGACAGTGAGGCATCCTCCCACTACAGTGCAAACAGGACAACGTTTTTCAATTCCCTTGGAACGGAATATTGCAATTACTGCCACCAGAACGAAAGCACTGTGATGGGACCATTTGCCAATGATGCCAATAAAGTCAGGAGCGACCACGCCTCGCAGGTTACCACGCCAGGCTGTGGAGACACGATATGCCACAATGAAGGGAAACTCCACGAAGACAGTCTTGTATTACCTGCTTTCACGGAAGCAAACACAGGTTCAACATGCCTGAACTGCCATTCTTCAACTGAATACAATGCCCATAACGGTACAATAACGTGCTGGGACTGCCACATGGGCAACGTTTCAAACACAAATCCCACATGGATTCATCCAATCCAGTTCATCCAGTATAACGGGAATTTCACAGGCGCAAGATTAACAGGGGCGACCTGCTACGACTGCCATAAATCCACAAGTGTGGATGCCACAACCCAGAACCTTTCAGGAAAAACTGCACCCAAGGTAAACAGCCAGGCACATAGTAACGCACCAAATAACGGTACAATATGGGGACAGTATTGGGATTATACCCCGACAACATACGAATTTGCAAGCTTTATTGTCGGAAGCGGCGATATAAACCCTGCTTACCCGTTCAGTAATATCGGGAATCCAAGCAACGATTACATGGAGCTTATCGAAAACCAGACCGGAAGCTCAAACGACCCAGTCAGTTTCCCATATACAAGTGAAGAGCAAGAAATCCAGGGAGCACCTGTCCCTAATTGGACAGCCTCGACTACGGGAGGAACAGGAGCCGCAATGACAGCCACACAGGATGCCACCACAGGAAATCCCGCCGGGTCGTTGAAGGCATCCCTCAAGGCTTCAGCCACCACAACCGGAACTGTTTCATGGAATTACTCGTTTTACTACAAACCTGATACCTATAATTACTCCACAACAAACATTACAGCGGATTATAATATAACCGTACAGAGTGCACTTACCCAGAATGTTTACCTGAGACTTGTCAAACCATCCGGCGCTATAGTAACACTTGCAAGCGCAAGCAGTTCAACAAATACCGGCTGGCTAAAACTTACAAACGGCAGTTTTGGCACGGCTTTGAATGAAGACGGCTCTGTTACGCCATATAAGATTCAATTATATACAGAATTAAGCGGGGCAAAGGCAGGTCAGACTGCACAAGTTTACACAGTATGGTATGATAATATCCTCATCAGTTTCCAGGAAAAGGTGTGGAACAAGTACGATATAGTGATTAACACCACAGGCGTGCCTGTCAACGGCACCCATACCCTGGGGATGTCATACCAGACACACATGGAGACTACAAACCTTTCCATATATAACAGGACGAGCGGGATGTACGAATTGCTGGATCTACTTGACAAAGGCGTGTTCTTTGACTATACCATTGGTATAAACAGCACGCACCACATCAATCCATATGGAGCTGGTACAAACGGGAATGTCAGCCTGAGGTTTGTGGATACCGACCAGGGGAACACAGACGCCGTATCTGATAAGTTCCACATCCGATACCTTTATATTTATACTGACAGCGGTTTGCAGTACCCGTGCGAGCAGTGCCATTCACCAAACAAGCATTACATTAATCCCTCGCTTGGTTCACCCTCAAAATTCAGTGCAGGAAACAATGTTGGTCAGCCAATATCCTCGTCAAGCACATGGTGCCAGCAGTGCCACTGGGACGGCGCTGCCAATTACACCGGGATGATACAGGAATACACCATTGACAGAAGTCCTCCTGAGAATGTACCGCCTGAAATTACAGGCAATGCCACTTACGCTCCAACAGGAGTAACTGGTTTTATTGACCATACAGGTTATGACATGGATGATGCTTCGTGCTTTGGATGCCATGGTGCATCAGGGGATACCACCACTACCGAGTTCATTCATAATGTGCAGGTGGGGACTGCTTCAGGAGGAGCAAACTGTATGGAATGTCATGATGTTGGAGGAAGTAAAAACAATGTTGACTTCGCCAATATGGCTAACGGCGCACATGCCAACCTGAACAACCAGTCCCAGTTCACAGGAGGAAACAGTACTAATCGTAAATGCTGGGCTTGCCACGGCACCCTTGCAAACGGGGATGCTGATGAAACAGACCAGCCAACTGAACACAATACCTCAGTGTACAAAAACCCGCGTACATGTCCGGACTGCCATGACAACGCTGATTCAAACACAAACTTCGGCGCACCGCAGGTAGTCGAGCATATACCCGCTGCTGCTGAGGTACCCACTTCTGATTATTGTTCGCTGTGCCACAACAATAGTTTAACAGCTATTACCGAATCGGACGGTTTCGGGATAAACAGTGTAATAAACGCAACATCATCCCACTATCTCAAGGATGCTAATGCAAACCTTATGACCACAACTGTACACAGTAATGATTGTATATGGTGCCATTTTACAAACAGCGCCAATGTTTCATGGGGTACTCCTGTTGACCCGAGGATTGGCTTTGGCAGCCTGCATAACGGCAAGGTGAATAACGACTGCTACAACTGCCATGTGGACAGCAAGACCATGACCGCAAAGACCTTCCATGACACGGAACTTAATCCGGGCGCAGGTTCAGGTCCAAACTGCATGAGCTGTCATGATACATCAGTGCCAGGTACTGATAAGAGTCATATTGATTATGATGTCTACAACACATCCCTCCACGGAGGTATCAGCACAAATGACAGCATTACTGACCCGAACGAAGCCTGCTGGGCATGTCACGGTGACGGCACATCCGAAGGTCATAATTCAACCCGTTATAAGAACCCCTATATCTGCGAGGACTGCCATGTATCAGGCGGGAACCGGTATTCATGGGCTGCTTCGAAGGGTGCGCTTGCAGTTGATGAGCATTTCAGCGGCGGTACTGACATCAGCGCATCACCTAATTCAAATACCACATATTCATGTCTGGCATGCCACGAATCAACAGGGGAAATGCTGCTTCCAAACAACGATATTGATGCAAACCTGACGACATGGTCAGGCGGCGGTGACGGCTTCGGTTCGGAAATCGGTAATTCCACCAGTCCGTACCATTACGGGAAGAAGAGGACTGACCTGACACCGGATACGGATGCGTACTGTAACTACTGCCACAGCAATTCATCAGCCGCATCAATCTGGGTATGGGCGGATTCAGGGCATAATACATCAATAACCGAGCATACGACAAACACATCAGCTAATATTACAAATACAACCACCCTGAATTGTGACGACTGCCACAGTACAGGAAGGCTCCATAACAGCACGCTTATAAAACCTGCACAGAGCGCATGGACGTCAGGAAAGAACGACTACTGCTCGCCATGCCACACACCAGGCGGGAATGCGAATAAGAAAGTCTATGACCAGTGGCATGACCCTAACAATTCTTCTGATAATATAACAAGCTGCAACTATTGTCATGACTCAGGAAGCCTTGGTAATACCGTATCGAGCAATTCACTCGGCGTACACTCAGACAGCCTCACATTCCCGACAGGCGCGACCAGTTGCGTTGGCTGTCATAATGCCTCATCCACGTATGTTAAAAGCAAGACAATCCTCACTCATTTACCAGGTGTGAGCCGGGAAAAAGCTAACACTTCCCTTAGCGGAAGGACATGCGAACTCTGCCACGGCATATCGGGTCAGAGCATGCATGCTTCAGGACTTGTCAAAAAACCCGCTTATGGCTGTGCAGACTGCCACGTATCAACTGCCGCTGGTCCGTTCTGGGCAAACCAGAGTTTTAACACGTACATCGATGCAACATCACACGATAATACATCTTCAGCGAATGTAACAGACTGCAACTGGTGTCATAACAACCCGCAAGCTCCTGAGCCGTTCCACTTTACGCAGTGGGCAAACGGCAGTATCGAGAACCCAGGATGGGGCGGGTGGACTGCCGGAAATCCGGCAAACTGTACTGACTGCCATGATTCGGTAAATAATAACAAAAACCCGTTCTACGCTCCAGCGAAAACCCACCCTGGTACCGGGAATAATACTGATGAATGTTACGGCTGCCATACCAGTGTAACATCTTATGCAGATGAGCCTCTTGCGGTACACAGTGTTGTTTCAGCGCCAGGCAATGCCAACTGCACCCAGTGCCATGATACTGGCGGCGCAGCTTCCAAGGCAGTTGATGTTTCTGCTATGAACAAGAGCGATTCAATCCATCTTAACCTGAATAGCGGCGCCGCTATAACCAATGCATCAGCGCCTTATGCTGCTGACAGCAAGAGATGCTGGGCATGCCACGGTGACGGCTCGGACAAGAACGAACACGACCAGGTAAGGTACAAGAACCCGTACCAGTGCGAGGACTGCCACACAACAACCGGAAGCAAGAGCGGGACATATCCGAGTTTCAATGTAAGTGAACATTCCATATCAGGAATTGATATTAAAACACCGAATGCCGGTCTCTGTACTGACTGCCACAACAAGTCAGGAATGTTAAAATCAAACAGCGATTCTGAGATTTTATCAATAAATGCGTCTGTTGGTCATTACGGGAAAAAGAGGATTCCTGACGGCAATGACTACCCGCTTTTGGATACCATTGCTTACTGTAACGAATGCCACAACAACGGTTCAACAGTTTTCCCGTTCATAGATAATGCGAACAAGACCATTGCGAACCATTCACTCAATTACCCTTCATTGAACCCGTCATGCCTGGATTCTGACTGCCACAGCACGGGACGAATCCATAACTCTACTCTGGAGATGCCGGCACTGGCGCTGCCTAACAGTTCCTATTGTACGGATAGCTGCCACGGTTCAGGTGGAAGTGCTTCTATAACTAACCTTGAGCGGCATAACAGTACATCACCGTCGGCTCTTGAGTGCAGCCAGTGCCACCTTAATTCAGGCAAGAATATTCATCCTGTGCAGTATCTTAACCAGGACGGTTCAACGTGGGACAATACGAACGGCAGTGCTGTCAATTGTACTACATGCCACCAGGGTACGCCGCCAACAGGATTTGAAAGTTCCCCGATAATCCCTGAACCCATGAACCACAGTACGAATAATTATTCAGGCGGGCTGTGGGGTACTTACTGGGACAATACCAGCCAGCAGGATTCATGCAGGTACTGCCACGGGAACATATCGTACCATAACTCATCTGGGCTTGGTCTTGTACTCAGCATGAAGGGGTCAAATACCGTAAGAATGGGCTTTTCGGGAACGTGGTGTTCCAACTGCCATTACAGCGGCGCACCCGGATATTCTGTGAGTGCATTCAGTCCGGTGCCGCCTGAGATTGCCACACTAACTATCCCCAACGACCCCGGAGTGTCATGGTATGACCATGCCTCGGATGTTGCATCTGATTATACTGATGCCAAGTGTAAGGAATGCCATAACAACAAACTTGATGGGGGCGCAACCAGTCTAAATTTCACCCATAATCTTGCCGAAGGTGGGGCAGGACCTGATTGTTTATCCTGCCATGATTCCGGGAAAAGTAATGCAATGGTTGACATAACAGCCCTTAAGTCAAGCATGCACTGGAATCTTCAGAACTCAAGTGCAAGTGACACTACAAGTGATCCTGTTAACAAGATTTGCTGGGCATGTCACCAGAGTGACGGCACGCAGCCCTTGGCACATCCGGATAAGAAGTCTAACCCCTACAACTGCACAGACTGCCACATGAATGCTTCAAGACCTGCTTTTGTATCAAATGCCATTCAGGTCGATAACCACATCAAGAACGGCAGCAATATCACGGCATTAACAGGTTCAGCAACTGATGATGCATCATGCATCGGATGCCACATAAAGCCTGAAATGGTGGTTTCTTATACTGAACCTGATGCAGCGTGGAATGATAATTCCCTTACTTCCCACTACGGTAAGAACAGGACTGACCTGAGGGCGATGTCTTCGGATGATTACTGCAACTACTGCCACAGCAACGGTTCAAGTGCGTATGACTACGATAATTCCCATAATAAGGCAATAACCGAGCATACAACCAACAATACCGCTGATGTCAAAAACAGTACAACCCTTAATTGTATAGACTGCCACACTACGGATAATAACGCGGCATGGATACACAACAGCACACTGATGACACCGGCGGCAGGTGCATGGACCTCAGGGAAGCAGGATTACTGTGCATCCTGCCACATGGCTGGTAATAGCGGTTCACTGCTTAAGGTTTCAAACGAGTTCCATAACACGACAGGTTCGATTACAGACTGCGGTTTCTGCCACAACAGCGATGCAATGAAAGCCGGGAACGCTTACCAGAACATACATTCCGATAATCTCACAACTGGCGGGAATGCAACGTATAATAACTGCTACAACTGCCACCAGAACGGGTTTGCATCCAGGGTAATTATTGAACATACCAACGATACAGGTGCCAATATCACCAATACAAGCATGACATGTGATAAAAGCGGATGCCATGAAACCAGCAAGACTCATTCAAGTACACTTGTCATACCCGCACCGTCTGCATGGACTGCCGGAGGTAATGATTACTGTGCGCCGTGCCACAACTCATCTGATTCATCAAACAATGCTACAAAGAAGATTTACAATACAGGACACGACCCTGCCTCAACGTCAGGCGATAATGTAACAAGCTGCGGTAACTGCCATAACTCAAGTACTGCTGGTGCTGTTCCGTCATCATTCAGGCTGCATGACGTTTCGATGACAAAGAACCCGTCTGAGGCTGGCGCTTCTACATGCCAGGGCTGCCATAATGCTACAACCGCTTATGTCGGTGCCGGGAAACAGGTACTTTCGCACATCCCTGACGGTTCGCAGTACAGGGGCAATACAACAACAAGCGGTTATACCTGCGAATACTGCCATAACATGACTGGCAAGCCTTCAATGCACAGTCCTGGAATGACCCGTTCAAACGGTACATGTGATTCATGCCATTACAACAATACCAGTCCTTTCAAATCACTTACAAAGAACATTACCCAGCTTTCAGGCGGCATGGTAAACCATACTTATGACGGACGTGATGTTAATACCTGCAACACCACCATGTGCCATAACGCAAGCGGAAGGGTAATATTCCACCTTTCTGAGTATGCATCCGGCGACATCGGCGACCCGCAGGATTCCGGCGGCAGCAAGACTTTTGCTAACAGGGCTGAATCAGGTGACGCCAATGACAGGGGCGTGCTTGTGGATTGTATTGACTGCCACGAAACGTACAATGATACTGCGCCGTTCTTTGCCCCGTCTGTTGAAGCAAATTTTACTGGTGAAAATAAACAGGAACATCTGGGTAAAGGATATTCACTGAATAACTGTTACGTATGCCACACCTATAATGACGATGTAAACCAGCCTGTTACAATGCATAATGTCAGCATCGAACCCTTAAGCGGCGGTCCAGCCTGCCGGAAATGCCATGACATAGGGGCAACTGACTCTGGAAAAGCACCTGATAATATGCTTGTAAATTTCACGGCTTTCAGTAATTACAGCGTGCATAAGGGCTTGACAAATTCAACTGCGTGGGGCGGCAGTGGGGTGTTTACGCTTATTGATACTGCCTGCTGGGTATGCCACCAGAGCGACGGAACACAGCCTGAGCGGCATCCTGATAAAAAGGATGAGAATTATATGGCTTATGAATGCGATGAATGCCATGCTGTGAGTGGAAATGCCAGTACGTACCAGCCAGCCATATACATGAATGCCACAAAAGTTTACAAGCACCGACCAGGAGCTGTATTTGTTGGTGATAAAGTATTCAGTAACAACGTACGGTGTTCACAATGCCATGAAAACAGCATAGTTGATTATCTCAATATTTCAGGATATTCGGCTAACGTGTACGCCAATGACACGGATGCTTCACATTATGCTGTCAACAGGTCGTTTGGTGAAGCAAATCCATTTGTAGTAACGGCTTCACTGCCGAATTCAACAGACATGTACGGATGTGAACAGTGCCATAAAGTAGGAACTGGCACATCATCTTACGGACCCCTTTACGGGAGTGCGAGAAATGTCATAGGCAACCATAATTCCATGGGTTCACAACCACAGCCCTGTGGGAGTGCCTGCCACAACTCAAATTCGGTTGCAGTAAACATGCATAATATCAGCATGGGTATCTACGTAGGTACGCAGACATGTTATTCAGCGGGGTGTCATTCCCTTCCTCCAACCCAGGGTATTGGAGGTACGACAACAGGAAGGCGGAGGTAAAGAAAGGAGGGGATTATAATGGAATGGAGGAGTGGAATTATGCGCTTGTATTACATGGTTTTGTTAGTCTTGATTGTAAATACAGGAGTTGTCTCAGCAGGACTGTTTAACGTGGATGGTTTTCCGCAAAGCACAGGAGCAAGCATATATTCCGATATGCTGGCTGCGGATATTGACGGTGACGGCTTGAAGGAAATTAATGTTGCGCCTGATAACAGGATGATATACTCTTTTAAGCCGGACGGTTCGCTTTTGTTTAAGAATGTCGCAGGCACTGAGAGTTATGACAGGGGAAGAAAACCTGCTGTTATTGACCTTGAAGATGATGGCAAGCTTGAACTTATTGTGTACGGGAATCCAGGCGTGCATTATGCGTATTTTTACATATTTGACTCTTCGGGCATTGAGATAAACAAAATCCTTGTCGGCATGAATATGATAGTAAACCCTGCTTCGGTAACACGTGACAAGATTATCCTGGCTGGCGTATCACCGGGTAATCCCGCACCTTCGTCCGGCGCAACAGGCGTGTACGCATTTGACATGTATGGAAAAAAACTCTGGTACCGGGATATTGGTATGGTTAAGAAATACAGCAGTCTGGCTGTTGGCGATATTGACAGGGACGGTATTGATGAAGCAGGAGTAATTATCGAGAACGAGTTTGATGATTCCCTTGTTATACTGAAGGTTGAATCACATAAAGCGACTGTCCTCTGGGAGAAAAATGCCGGGAGCCGGATAAGCGGCGTTGTTTTCGGGGATATGGATAATGACGGCACCGATGATGTCATAATCGGTTCGGGAAACGGTGTTTATGTATGGGATGGTTCAGGTTCGCTTATGTGGAATAACAGCGCGCCTTCAACCACGAATTCTGTTCCCACAATAGCAGATATCGACGGAAACGGGGTAAATGACGTTCTTGTTGGAAGCGACCTTGAGAGTAAAGTATATGCCTTAAGCAGCGGCGCTGTCATGGCGGGTTTCCCTGTAAATACAAAAAGACCTGTATGGACATCCCCTGCGGTTGCTGACCTTGACGGTGACGGGAAGCTGGATATTGCAGCAGGCGACACATACAGGTTCGTGTATGCCTGGGATTATACTGGCAAACCTCTTGCAGGATTCCCGTTCTCGCCGGACGTCGGTGCGTTTATGTCAAGCCCGATAACGGATGATATTGACGGTGACGGGATAGTTGAACTTGTTATTGCCAATACCTACGGGAATGTGTATGCCTGGACTGTATTGCCGAAAGATACCATTCCGCCTGTTACGACAGATGATGCCGAAGGTGTTTGGTATAATACGGAAGTAAAGGTAACTCTTTCAGCATCTGATAACGGTTCAGGAGTTGGCAGTACATATTATACCATTGACGGGACAGAGCCGACAACCGCTTCGGAAAAAGGAAACGAGGTACTGCTTTTTGATGAGGGAATACATACTATTAAATATTTTAGTGTTGACCGTGCCGGAAACAAGGAAGCTGTCAGGGAGTTTACAGTAAAAATAGACCTGACACCGCCTGAAATTGAAGTCATAGTACCTACAAATGGTGATTACCTGCATTCGGATGTAGTCGTACCTGATTACTCAGCCGTGGATGGATTATCAGGTTTATCAGGTATTAAAGCAGGAATTGACGGTAAGACTCTTTCGGATAGGGAAGAAGTTGACATGCTTAAGCTTTCACAGGGATTACATGAATTTTCAATTGAAGCATCAGATGCTGCCGGAAACACTGTTAACATGAAAATTAATTTCAGGGTTGTTTCAAGTTTAGGCAGTCTTATTGCATTGAATGAAAGGGCAGCATCATGCGGCTGGATTACAGACCTGAATGCTGCCAGCCGTTTAGGTGGTAAACTTGAGCTTGCAAGACAAAAATTAGAGGCGGGACAGGAAATAACTGCAATAAACCTGCTAAACAATTATATGAACGAAATTGAGTTGAAAACTGGTAAAACAGTAACATTGGAAGGTGCGCAGGTACTTAAAAACGAAACCGTGTATGTTATTGACAGCTTGAGTGCCACATATTCAGGAAAATCCCGTTTGTTCAGGTTCTCCTGAACAGTTTATCCAGTTCCTGCCTGTTAAAAGACACCATTGTAGGTCTGCCATGCGGGCATGTGTAAGGATTCCCTGACCTGAACAACTGCCTGATGAGGCTTTCCATCTGGTCTTGCGAGCAGCCGGCTCCTGATTTTATGGCACCCCTGCATGCTATGCTTTTTGTCAGGCGCTCGAAAATTCCGGTTTCGTCTTTTATCCTGCCTTCCGAGAGAATGTCGGTTATTATATCGTGGATAAGTTTCGTATCCTCAAGCCTTCCGAGGATGTCAGGAACTGCTGTTACAGCAAATGAACCAGGTCCGAATACCGAAATCCTGAAACCGAACTCTTCAAGATACGGGATTGTTTCTTTCATTAAGACCCGCTCTTTTGAATCAAGCTTGAGGTTAACCGGAACTATTAATTCCTGCGAGTCGTTCCGCTTTGACTCACGAACCTGCTCAAAAAGTACGCGCTCATGCGCTGCATGCTGGTCTATTATAACGATTCCGTCATCTTTTTCAGCTATCACGTACAGGTTATCCACCTGACCCAGAATCCTGATTTTCGGGAGTTCAGTTTCCCGGTTTATTTGTCCGGCAAGCATACGTTCTGTGTGCCTGAGTCTCCTTTGCGTATCTTTCACAGAAACCCTGGATTCAGGAGCTGGTTCCCTTATGATATTTTCACTTACAGGACTTTCATACAAAAGGGCTTGCTGGGTCTGGAGGAGTTTAATATCAGGGACAAGGTTCCTGCCTGCCATTGCGTTTTTCACGGCATCTGTGACTGCATCTGAGAGCTCCCGCTCATGGCTCAGGCGCACTTCATTTTTTGTTGGGTGGACATTGACATCAACCTCTTTCCTGTTTACGGATATTTTTAACACGGCTATTGGGAAACGCCCTTTTGGTATCAGTGTCCCGTATCCTTTTCTTAGTCCGTTACTGATTGCCCGTGAGGTGACACTCCTGTTGTTTATGAAAAATGACTGTGAATCGATGCTGCTTCTTGTAAGTGCGGGTTTTGAAACAAAGCCTGAAATTTTTGCATAACCGGATTCAAGATTCACTGCCAGCATGGATTTTGCAGTATCTTTTCCGTAAATGTGGATTATCGTATCCAATAGCCCTGGCGCTGCTGGTGAACGCAGGAGTTGTTTGCCGTTATGCAGAAGGGTAAATGAAATGTTATTATGCCCGATGGCGTTCCTTGTAACAACGTCAATGATGTGAGCCAGTTCCGTGGTGTCTGATTTCAGGTATTTTTTCCGTGCAGGCGTGTTGTAAAAAAGGTCTTCGACTGTGACAGATGTTCCAACAGCGCATCCGGTTTCATTGCTGCTAATCGTTTTTCCGCCGTGGACAGTTATTTTCCTGCCTGATAGTTCCCTTTCTGTCCGTGTGGTTATTTCCACTTTTGCAACTGCTGTTATGGAAGACAGGGCTTCACCCCTGAAACCCATTGTTGATACATCGTCAATGTCAGTGATTGCAGAGATTTTGGATGTTGCATGTTTGAGGTATGAGACTTTGGCATCATCGCTTCCCATTCCGCTTCCGTTGTCCATGACCCGGATTAGTTTTTTACCGCCGCCTGATACTTCCACTTTTATGTCGGTTGCGCCTGCGTCTATTGAGTTCTCGATTAGCTCTTTTACTGCTGATGCTGGGCGCTCTATTACTTCGCCTGCTGCTATCTTGTTTATTGTGGCTTCATCAAGGATGTGGATTTTGCCCATTGTTGTAATCTTATGAGTAGAGGTTTTTATTGTTATTGATTATTTCGGATTGTGTGTTTAATTACTTATAGCCCAACTTTGAGTGAATTTTACTCAAAAAGGCGCAGCACGCTTGCCGAATTAAGGTCTCCTTTTACCTACCCGCTCATAATTAGTGCAAGAACTTTTCCTGAATATACTCCGGTAATACTTAATCCCACATTCAGTATAATATTAACACCTCCAGTCCAGAACTCGCGTGTATTAAAAAACTCCAGTGTTTCAAACGAGAAGGTTGACATGGTAGTGAATGCACCCAGTAACCCGATTGCAAGAAAACCCCTTATTTCAGGGGAATCATATCCTGAATAGAAGCTTGAAAAAAGGAGGAAACCGAGGATAAAGGAACCCAGTATATTGACAAGAAGCGTACCGTACGGGAAATCGCCTCTTGTGAGAAGACCTGACATATAATAACGCATAGCAGCACCCATAAAACCTCCGGCGCCGATAAGTATTAACATCTTAAATTCTGACAAGAACTCACCTTTTTTCATATAAAATAACCTGTTTTTTTGAGTGGAAGTTTATTAACCGTTAAACCGGATAAAGTGACCTTCGGCACCGACCCCTGAAAGGTCGTTACCTTATATAAATATATCTTGTGGAATAATATTATAGGTAGTTTTATCTTAATTGAATAGATTATAATCGGTTTGAATAATCAGGTTGGTATTATGATAGGAAAAAAAATTCTGGCTATAACACTTTTAGCACTGGTTCTGGCTGCACTCGGATGTATTGGTGATAAAGCTGATACACAAACAGGAGAAAACCGGATTGTAACCATCGTAACGGAAAAAGGCACAATCAAGTTTGAACTGTACGAAAAAGAAGCGCCAATTACAACAGCTAATTTTGTAAAGCTTGCAGAAAGTGGTTTCTACGATGGTTTGACATTTCACAGGGTAATTCATGGTTTCATGATACAGGGCGGTGATCCTGTAGGAGATGGAACTGGCGGTCCTGGATATGAAATAAAAGATGAGTTCCACCCTGAATTAAAACATACTAAAGGTGCTGTCTCGATGGCAAATGCCGGACCAAACACAGGAGGCAGCCAGTTCTTTATAACAGAAGCACCACAGCCGCATCTTGATGGAAAACATTCAGTTTTCGGTCAGGTCATTGAAGGACAGGACGTTGTTGAAAAATTAGAAGTAGGGGATAAGATGCTGAAAGTGACCGTGGGTAGTAGATAACACCCAAACGTCACTTTTTTTTAAAACATCTCTTCTATATACGAGCAGATTTCCTGCGCTTCGTTATTAAGCGGCACAACTTCCATTTCATCAAAAGAAGAAGCACCAAGACCAAGCTTAGCCGCCGTAAATATCTGCTCAAGGTTGAATATCTGCCCAACTGATACTGCATCGGTAGTGCCGTATAACCTCAGGACAGCCACGCCAACAGCATCTAACGCAACCCTGTCACTACTGGCTATCAAAAGACCGGGCTCTATAAGTGTTCCTCCCTCAGGACCTTCTGTTGAAAATCCCTCTATTGCATCCATAATTACAAACTCGGGATTATAAACAGTATTTATTTCTGCAATCATCTCACCCCTTTTGCGTGAATAATGAAGTTCAGTCATATAGTCGTGCCCGCCATCAGGATCTTTTTTTGCCAACAGTCCCACACTGTTTTTCAGTGACATGCTGAAAACTCCACCAAACCTGTGCGTCTTCAGGCAGCAGGTCTGGATAACCATATCTGCTTCCCTTACAATACGGGGATAAAGGAAACCTCTCTTCCAGTTGCTTCCTGCTCCTTTGACCCATTCATTACTTTTAAGGTCATCAAGTATTACCACATCAAAACCCTTTTCCTTTGAAAGTTCCATGACACCCATTTGTTCAAGTACGTCACGTGTTTTCCCCATTCCGCTTCTCTCAGCCAATACTGCTTTTCCCCCATTTTCATTAATAGCGTCGATAAGGACTGACAGGGTATCGGGATGCGTGGAAGCAGGGAATTCATGAGCGCTGTTATAATTTGCCTTAAGGACAACTTTCTTTCCAGTGATATTCCCTATATTAAAATTTTTCAATAATTCCCTGATACCGGATTCCCTGTCACCGGTCTTTATGATATATACTTTTGATTTACCTGCTTTTTCCATTATATTGGTTTCTTACCCAGACATCCTGAAAAGATAACATCCAATGCCAAAGCAAGCCTTCCCAGAAACTCCCTTCTACTTAACATATTTTATGGTGGAACGAGACCGTTACAATTTGTGTTGGTATGATTATTATTTTTTGCGTGCTTCGCGTTCATTGAATCGGTCACATAATTGCGCAACATTATTATAAGCGTAAAAAGTAGTATGTTATACAAAAAATTTCATGGCATGGAATATGGTTTGATAAAAAAACAGGTGGTACAAATAATGATTAAGAAGAAAATAATATTTACGTTGTTCTTGCTATCGATAGTAATAACAGCAGGATGTTTATCTAACGAGAGCCCCTCACCGTCCTCTTCGGGCGGCGATGCGGGAAGTGCATCAGGCGGCGACATTTCGGATATTTCGACAGTCAACACCGGCACAGGCGCAGACTTTAAAAACGACCCCAACTGGCGGGGCGGATATGAAGGCAGCGACGCAGCCAGAGTATATCCCCGTGGCGACAACATACCTCAATACACAACAATGTCACCAGAAGAATTGTCCGAAGGCTTGGCTATCAAGATCCCGGCAAATACAATGGTGACAAGGACCGGTTCTGGAAGCTCGACCCACTTTCCGATCGATGCGTATCCCAGAAATATCTATCTGAAAGATGTGAATGTCTTGATTACGGAAATCAGGATTACCAGAACACAGATATCATTCACTATGATTGATACTCTGACAGGAAATGTCGTAGGGGGGTATGGTGTTGGAATAACCTTCCAAAAAAACGGAGAGACTATTGGCAGTCAAGTTCCGAAATATCCATACAAGGAAAACCGCGAGACAGAAACACTAGGAGCAGACGAGGTTTTCTTCAGTTTTTGAATTATCCTTGCCCTCTCCAGCAGATCGGCGCGACTTTGCAAAAAGCCTGTCGCCTTTTTTTATTTATCAAGCACTTTTATAATTGTAGAGGTGTCCTTTACAAACATACACCTTCCATCAGGCATCTTAACTCCGATTAGTAGTCTTATCGGGTGGTTACCAGCGCTTGTGAAGGTATGCATAAATCTTCCTTCGCTTTTGCCAATTGCATTATAGGGCGGTTGCCAAAAACCCTCGGCAGGATTAACGCAGGTTGTAACTTTTGCATCACTATTGGAACACCCGCCATTGACCGCGCATTTATATTCATAAGCATCGCCTCTTAACCACGCCCCCCAGTCAGTCTCATAGCTAATATCTATTTCGCCGATTGGATAAGCAGTTACAGTTTTGGAAACAGCATCAAAGAAAATAGGCTGGTTTTTTACCGCAGTCAAGTTTTGATACCCTGCCATAGCGTCTTCCTGTGTTTTGCCCACACCCAGCACCGGCTTCAGACAATGGAAATCATCGGGAATAGCGCAGATAGCATTACAGTTTGAAGCCTCCGCAAAATTCATCAAAGGTAGGGTAAAATCAGCTTCTGCGCAAGCCGCGCCTCCTGTAGTGGTATATTTAACAAGCGCGCTGGCAGAAGGGGCATAAGTTTCATTTCCCGGATAATAGGCGACTAATTGAAACTCTGCTGCGCATACAAAACCGGCAGAACCATTATAAAGTCCCATTGAAATATTGCCCTTATAAGCAGAACGCATTTTATTAAAAGAAATTGCGTAAATAGTTACGGTTTCCCCTGTCAAAGACGCGCCCGTGTCTTTGTTTTTTAAGGTTCCACTAAAAAACGTCACATTTCCTGCGGTCGTGGTTTCGTTGGGTTTTGGTGAATCAAGAGTAACTGTGGTTGGAATTTTATAAACTTTTTTCGCCCCATCTATGCAATCACAGCCGATATCCTTTATTTTTTCGTTCCCACCAGGAAGCGCGCAGCTTGTAGTTTTACCCCCCGAACCATACCTCGACTCCACCGGCGGCATATCAGGTTTTTTAATCACCAAAACATCAGGGTTAATCGTATTGATAATCACCCACGAAGTAATCGCCAGCAAAAGCCCTGCGATTGCAGAACTAATCGTATCTTTGGCATCTCCAATAGCCGAAGGATTCCCCACAGAAGTCAAATACCTGGCTCCGCCGATAACAATCGCGCCCATTGCCACGATGCCGGACAAAACGCGCATATATCTGGATGCTTCACACGCGCGCTTAAGGCTGCATCGGGTTATGCTGGCGCGCCGGATTTTAATAATTTGTGTGTGATAAATTTAAATAAATGAATTTGCAAAATGATTTTCGATATACCTGGCAATAAATCTGTGTTCATCTGTGTTTATCGGCGGTTTTAAAATACTCACCAACATGTAATGTAACGGTCACGGTGGAACCCATGCAATATTAAGTTTATTTACGGCGGATGGGAATTTTTCTGCCGTGCAGAACCAAGGTTTTCTGCCGTGCAGAACCAAGGTAAAAAATTATCAACAGGTACAAACTCCCGATATAATAGATAATACTTCCTGCCCAGAAATAAATACTCGATTTGAAGTCGTGGAGCCCCATGCTCCATGGATATGACCACAAAACACAGCCAGCCGAAACAATGAAAAATGACAGTAACAGGTGTTTCCATACCTGGAAATTTAAAAACCGTGATTTACACCTATATTCCTCAACAAGAATGAGGGATATGAAAGGAATAATATAGAGAAGGTAGTGCGGGTAATTTATCCTGTTTAAAATAAAAAAACCAAGGAAAAGCAGCGGAATGTACCGCATTAATATGGAAATGCTCTCTTTTTGTGAGCTATATATCCAGTATGAAAGCCGACCTATGAAAATAACCTGGGCAGCAACAGGTAAAAAAGATGTTCCAAGCATGGGAAGATAGTAATAATAAAGGCTCAGGCTTGCAGATGTCCTTTCGAAATTATAAAAGAAGGCATACTTAAGGAATTCACCTGGTGTGAGAATCAGGAATGGTACTGAAATAATGATAACTGTGACCATGAATGCTGCAATATATCTAATTAAAAACCTGAAGCGGTGCTGCCCAAGGTAATATGGTATTAATACTGCAAAAAGGAGGACAGGGAATGGCTTGCTCATGAAACCTGTGGCAAGAGCAATGCCTCCAGAAAGAGGCATATCCTTTAGCAGGAAATAGATGGACAGGAGCATGAAAAAAATGACAAAATTGTCAATATACCCGACATATACTGCTGAAAACGTGAACGGGTTTACAAGGAATAAAACAGAACTTAAAACCGCATATTTTTTCCCGTAAAACCGGTTTGCTATCATGTAAAGTAATAGTGCCGCCAGTATGTTAAAAAAAGCAAGCAGTCCTTTAGCTATAAAAGGATACACTCCAAACAGGTAATAAAAACCGCCAAGCGTATAAAGGAAAACCGGAGGGTAGTGATAGGTGCCAAAATAACTTATATGGTCGCGGTACAACAGGCTTCCTCCTGCGATTCGTTCGGCAGCCTTGCTGTGGTCCTGGAAATCAGGGAAATCATAACGAATATTGCCCGCGATAAGGTATAACACAAAAAAAATTACCAGGATGATGAGAATCTCTTTATTTTTCATGCGCCTCCGTAACCTTCTTCCTTCTGGCACTGTGCCGCGATTTCGGTGAACGTGCCTATGCGGTCAATCCTGAACTGCCATTTGGTTGAGGGCATAGGCTGGAATTTGTTTTATGGGTATTAAAAGGTTGCAGGTGAGGGAAGAGCAGGGTATTATTGGTATTATCGCTGATTGTTGTGAGATGGAGTCACAAGCTCCACCCCATCGTGCTTATGCTCACGGATTTTTTGTATAAAGTATCTATCCGGATGTTGCTTTCACCCGTTCATCATGTGACATCTTAGCCAATTTCTCAACTTCTTTTATATCCAGTTTAAGTCCCTTTGCCACCCTGCGACCATAATCCGGATCAGCCTTGAAAAACAGTGCAGTCTGGCGCAGTTGTATTCGCTTTTGCGCACCTGCAAGATGACCGGTAATATTACCTGCCAGATGCTCACGATCCTGTTCTGTCATAACATCATGATACAGATTGCCAGGCTGGACAAAATCATCGTTGGGATGCGTATATGGGTAACGATCTGCATATCCTGAGATTTCTATCGGAGGTTCTTTTACGGAAATGTCAGGCTCAGGTCCGTTAAAACTATTCGGCCAGTAATTAGGTCCTCCCCCGCCGTTTGGATCTGTACGCATAGCCCCATCACGCTGATAGCTGTTCGCAGTTGCATTTTTTGGCGCATTTACTGGAAGGAGGTGATAGTTCGTGCCCAGTCTGTGGAGATGGGTATCATGATATGAGAAAAGACGACCCTGGAGCATCTTATCAGGAGATGCGGCAATACCCGGCACAAGGTTTGATGGATTAAATGCAGATTGTTCAACTTCTGCAAAGTAATTTTCAGGATTACGGTTCAAAACCAGCTTTCCAATCTCAATCGGTGGAAAATCAGAATGCTGCCAGACTTTTGTGACATCAAATATATCAAAACGATAATTCTTTGCCTGCTCTGGGGTCATTATCTGCATCTGGACAGTCCATGACGGGAAATCTTTGCGTTCAATTGCATCATAGAGGTCTCTTGTTGCATGATCTGCGTCTTTTGAGCGCATGGCATCTGCTTCCTGGCGTGTAAAATTCTTAATTCCCTGGTCTGTCTTGAAATGATATTTGACCCAGAAATATTCATTCTTTTCGTTATACCACTTGAAAGTGTGACTGCTATATCCATTCATGTTCCGGTATGTGGCAGGAGTGCCGCGATCAGAAAAGAGGATTGTTACCTGGTGGATTGATTCAGGCGTCAGGGAAAGGAAATCCCAGAACATATT
>PGYG01000110.1 GCA_002839545.1 Candidatus Methanoperedentaceae archaeon HGW-Methanoperedenaceae-1 | reverse complement strand
GCAGCAGAAGGAGAAGTATATTCTTTTCCATTAAACACAATTTTATCAGGTGAATAGTATGTTGCTTTGTATAATTGTCTTTTATAATTCGCAAAAATTTCTATTACTTCAGAATCTTGAGTTTCATCTTTATCTAAAATTAGCTTGTCATTATCCGGGGTTTTTGTGCCTATTTTAGGTGGAACAATTATTGGCAATCTATATTTTTCTTTTAATTTCTTAATTTTTTCTTCCAGAATTTTTATTTCATTTAAAATTGTTTCTTCTTTACTTTTGTATTCTTTAGTTAATGATTCAATTTCTCTCTTTGCGTCTTTAATTTCCTTCTCTCTTTCATCGATATAATCATGCAATGATTCATTATTTAAATTTTCTTTTGAGAATAATTTTACCAATCTTTCAATAATTTCATCATTATTTAAGTCAATTCGTTTTATTGAATAAAGTAGAGATTCTGAAAAAGGAACACCTCTCCAAGAAGGATCATAAAATCTAATTTCCTCTCCATTTGAAATTATTGCAAGTAAAGGTCTTTTAATATCAGAATATTTTTGCAATTGAATAAGATACTCATCCAAATTTTTATCATAATTCTTGGCTTCAATAACAAAGCCACAAGAGGAGTGTTTTTCAGACTGTTTGATATAGATATCAATCCTATTCGTTTGTGCAGGATGTTCAAAGTCTAAACGATTATGACCAAAACATTCTAAGAGAGGAATTATGAAGTGGTATTTAACATTATTTTCATTATATCCAACATCTTCTTTACTTAATTCTGTAAGTTCTTTTAATTTGTCCTTAAAATGTTCAATCATAACTTAATAGACCTAATTTTTGATACTTTATTCATTCTATGACCTTCTAATCAATAAATATATCTTTTACAACTTCAACTAATCTAACTAATCCCCACAATACAACCCATATCCACACTCCCCACAAACCTTCTCATCCTTCGTCCTCTCAAACCCACATTCATAATCACGCGCAATCTTCCTCGCAATCTCGATCATACCCTCAACAGCCTTCTCATCAAGTCCATCCATCCGCGAACCACCAGCGCTCTCAAACTTCCCATCGATCAGCTCAAATGTCCTGGGATTGGGAAGACCAAGCCGTTCCAATGTGGGGCGACTATCTCCCCTGTCAATGGCGGTTGTAATTTCACTAAACTCATATTAAATAACCTTATATATGGACAGAGTAATTTTATGGTGTTTTACTATGACATGTGGTCTTTCTGATGATGAACTCTTTATCTTGAATATATTATACAAAAACAGATGTTTTGCGAAGGATAGGGGGTTTCATTCTAAAAAACTGGAGCATCTATATATAAAAAAATTCCCCTTTGATTTTGAAAAGTCCATCAAAAATCTCTTGAAAAAAGGATGCATTGCAACAGTTAAAAAACAAGAACTCAAATACTACATTTCAGACATAAAAATAATGAGCTTTGCGTTAGGATCACATAATTATACTGTTATAAAAGGCAGAGTCAGACCATTGTAAAAATTATTTAACATCGCTGTAAAATTTATTTTACAAACCCTTTTATACTAAGAAATACTAACTATAAAATATGAGCCGTCCTTTTGAAGGTTTGTTGGGAAACAACTGTGAATTGAGGATGTTTGAATTTCTGTTGCCATTAGATGGGGTAGAATTCAATATTACTGAATTAGCGCAAGAAGTAGGAGTTTCAAGAGTAACTGCTACTCGAATTGTAAAGAAATATGTTGATTGGGGAGTCCTGAAATCACCAAGAACATCAGGTAATACCACATACTATAGCATAAATCATGAATCACCTATCGTGAAAAGTATCGAACAATTCAATAATGTTCTTATTGAAAACATCCTGGGCAATGAGACATTATATGAAATTCATGATTATTTGGAAGCTCAAAAATCTCAGGAACCTTATGCTTTAGCCCAAGCCGCTGCTGGAGATATGCTTGCGCAAGGATTTAATGACTCAGGAAGAGTTCTTCAAAAAAGAATTGCTCAAGAAGTTTAGATTTGTTGAGACTTTGACGAACAATCGTTGACGGCGCCTCTCCGGGTTGGGAGTGTAACCTTTTTTGCTGAAACTTTCCTACTCCCCACAATACAACCCATACCCACACTCCCCGCAAGCCCACCTATTACCTAACTACGCCATGCCCTTCTTTCGCCGCACTGCGTCCCCTATTGCTGATTCATCCACATCATCAGTAAGTGAAATATTTCCAAGCTCCACAGCATTTGAAACAAGCGCTTTTCCTGAAGCGTTCCTTATAATAAGCGTAGTAAAACCTTCTTCAGTCCCGATATTACCAGCAGATACATCTGCAAACCTTGATGCGTACACTTCGCACACCCCGGAAGGACATAATCCTTAACAGTCTTGAAAGGTACCTGCTTTATTTCGTTTTTCAGGTGGGCGTACACCTTGCCGTCCTTGATTTCCGTCTTTTTAATCTGCCACTTTCCTATATCCAGTTCTTTGCAGACCGCATCCTCAATATTCCCGAAAATACCTGAACAGAACACACCTATGGTAAACCTGATACATTTGCCATAACATTCCAGCACATCAAGATTCGATGACATTATACGGCGCACGCTTTCAATAGCACAAGGCGTACCAACAATAGCAAGCCTCCCACACCTGCTTTTTACAGCATCTCCAAGCCCCTCAAGTACATTGCCCCAGGAATACCTGCTGCCTGCTGCCGCCATTACCTCTTCCTTTGTGGTAACAACCATTGCCTGTGGCTCCTGTGAAAAACGGTCAACTCCCACAACAAGAGCGCCGTCTATAAGACCCGACTCAAAAGCAGAAACCAGAAGCGAAGTAACAGCACCGCCGGATTGTGCGTATGGCGCGTTGATTGAGGACTTTGCCGCATAAAACTTAAGATTATATTTGCCTGGTTCTGAAGGGTGCGCCTTGCCGCAGCTATTATAACACGCACCACACGGCACGTTTTCCACAACAACCTTGCAGTTTCCGCCATATACAGGTGAAAACTCCTTGAAACTTATAGTTCCTGATGGACACACCGCAACACACGCTCCACATTTAGTACACAATCCCGGTTTCCAGACAGCTTCTTCAAGTTCCTTATAACTCTCCATTTTTTCACTCCTGTTTATCAATAAACATACATCTCCCCGTACGGTCTGTGCGACATGGGAACCAGCTTCGTAAAGCCCTTGCTCATTACCTCATCAAAATCAAACCCGAAGCAATCACAGTACTCTTTAAGATAATGGCTTATGAGTTTCATGTCATCGTCATCAGCCCTTAATACTGACACTTCCTTACCTGTGTTACAGGGGTCAACCCCGCCGCGGATATATATGACTCCGCCATGCATTCCGGTTCCCACATAATCCCCGACAACCCCGTTATCCGAGCCAAGACCAAGCAGTATCATTATCCCGCCAGCCATATATTCACCGAAAAAGTCAGCGGCTGTCCCGCCTGCTATGATAACAGGAACCTTCTCCCCATACTGCTTCATGTGAATGCCGACCCGGTAGCCAGCGTTCCCTTTAATATACAGTTTCCCGCCGCGCATGCCGTACCCGATAATATCGCCGACACTTCCGTGGATTATTATCCTGCCGTCATTCATGGTATTGGCGATACCGTCCTGTGCATTGCCATTAACAACAATCTTAGCCCCGTTCATGAAAGAGCCAAGGTCGTTGCCAGGAGTACCGTTTATGGTAATTATTATATTCCCGTCCAGCCCCCTGCCAATATACCTCTGTCCGATTACGTTATCAAGCTCAATCTCTTCATTGCCAGATTCTACAGCATCAAGGATAGCGCTGTTTAACTGCCTGTATGTCATATCCTTTGCATCTATCTTCATACAATCACTGTCCTATTCCTGCATGTTTTATTCCAAGAATCTTAAGCGTCTGTTCATCAAGCCCGATACCGCGCAAGCGTTCACGGCTGCCGCGAAGCGACTCGATTGCATTTATTCCTAGTGAGCCAAGCACTTCCTTTATCTCATGATTCCATCCATTGAGAAGATTGCATAACCTCTGCGCGCCGATTTCAGGGTCAAGCCTGCTCACAAGTTCAGGTCTTTGCGTGGCAATTCCCCACGAGCAATTCCCTGTGTAGCACTTCTGGCACAACCTGCATCCCATGGCAAT
>PGYG01000022.1 GCA_002839545.1 Candidatus Methanoperedentaceae archaeon HGW-Methanoperedenaceae-1 | reverse complement strand
GGTGCTCTGACTGAGGAAGATGAAAAACATCTTGATGCAAGTATGAACCATAACGACAGGTTAATGACACTACTCGCGCGAATGTAGCTGGCGAGAGTTTCTTTTCAACCATTCGATAATACGTTCTTCAGAACATTTATATTTTGCAATTTCTATTAAAATTTTAATTATTTCTTCGTCTCTTGCATCTATATAATATCCTTCATGTCTGAGAAGAAAGTCAGCCACTTCAAAAGCGGTCCTTTTGTTTCCATCCATAAAAGGATGATTTGTAATTATTCGATATAATACAATTGCCGCTTTTTTGAATCTATCGTTATCCTTTTCAAGCAGGTAAATAAGGTATTCAACACTTCCTTCATTAAGAATCCCTTTTGTCCACCATATTTATCAATAATTTTATCATGAATCTCGATAATCTTTTGTGAAGTTAATTCAAACATATCAAAGCTCGGCAAAATAAAGGCTGTGTTTATTCATGTAATTTTTCCATGATCGGATAGTTTATATTCCTTCCACTCACTCATCCCGAACCACCCTCCTGAATACTACCGCGTCAAATGTATCATCATCCCCATCATCTGCAACCTGAAATTCTCCTTCATAATACTCATTTTCAGGCTCATGCTTCACCCTGATAATACACAGCGGATAAAAATTCTCAAAACCACCCTCATACCCGCTGGTCAATACAGGCAGCTCCTGCGGCAGGGTCTTTAACAATTCAATTAACTGCCCGACTGTGAAATGAAACAATTCTTTTTCACTCATTACAATTCCTCAGATTCTTTGTAATATTCTGTCCCAATGGAATCTGTACTAATTGGGCAACAGCTTGTTGCCCAATATTTGTTTCAAATTGCGAAACAGCTTGCTTCGCAATTGACTCTTCCTTAATATATGCCCCGCCCAGATGCTGTTTTGAAGGTATTGCATTTTGCGATACCATAAGATTTACCTCCTCTTCAAGCATCATTTCATCCCCTCCAATCTTCCAAGCATTTCGATAGCTCCGATATCCATCTTCGAGAATGCAAACCATTTCTTTCCGAGGTCTTTCAGGGAAGCGCCGAAATGATAGACTGTGGTATTGTCGATAATTATAAACCGGTCATGTGAGTTCTTGAACTCTCTTATTTCGATGGCTGGATATTGTTCATTATACTTTTTTACATCCAGAGCCATTTGATTTGAGATAGATTTTGTGAGAAGAATTATCTTTACATTTGTGCGTCTTTTCGTCAAAATGGTTAAGACCGAATCATCGATATAATTGTCAATAAGGATGATTGATTTTTGGGCTGTTCGAATGAGATCAGCAACGAATTTATAAGCATCAAAAATCTGTCCATCAAAAAAAATTCCCTGTTTAAGTTGAATTTCCTTGCTTTCTATGGCATTCAGCACATAGTCGATTTTTTTATCGGTTACCAGTTGCTTTGTTTCAAGCGTATCAAGTCTTTGAAAAATCAATGCATTGGAAGCAATAAAGCGGCGCATCCTGACAAAAGCATTTATGATTTGGACACTTATTTTAACTGCAGTTTCACTTCTTAAAACCGCAGAAAGCATTGCCACTCCCTGCTCGGTAAAGACATAAGTGTTTGTTCTTCTTCCGCCCCAACTTGAGGTCGCAATTTGCGACTTCAAGTTTATTTTATTATTTGAGATCACAATCTGTGATATCAAAATATGCATTTCACTATCGTTAAGCTGAAAACAGAATGATTCCGGGAATCTCTCAATATTTCGTTTTACCTGCTCATTTAATCTTTTTACTTCAACGCCATAAAGTTCAGCCAGATCACTATCCAGCATCACTTGAACACCGCGGATTGTATGGATTCTGGTTTGGATATCTTCAAGTTGTATCAATTCATTTCCGTTCATACCAGCTTCATCTTTTTTATTCATCACTTCAATCTCTCCAACCTTGAAAGCATTTTGATCGCTCCGATATCATCTTCGAGAACGCAAACCAACACCCTGCTCAGTGAAAGCGTATGGAGGTCTCCTCAACCCCATTCTATCTTCATTGGACATCACAATCTGTGATTTCCAATTCAAAAATTCTTCATATTTAATTATTCCGCTTTCATCCATGCCGACTTCACCTTCTCTAGTTTAAGGTCGCATTTTGCGACCTTAAAAGGTTCATCACTACTTCCGCCCCAACTTGAGGTGACAATTTGGGACTTCAAGTTGTTTATAATTTTCATTAATTTTCCTCAAGCCTTGTCATCATGAGGAAATCCAGCCTGATTTATAAACCCCTCGAATTCGATGGATTTAAAATCCGGATTGTTCAATCGTTTAGCCATTCTTCACCTCGATTTTCCCAAGGTTTTTCAGAATCAATGCATTTAGCTTCTCTTCCTCCTTCAACTGCCCCTCAAACTCAGCTTTCAGGCTGGCAAACCTCTCATTAAAATCAAAATCATCCTCATCATCAGGCAAGCCCACATAACGCCCGGGTGTCACCACATAATCCAGCTCGCGCACCCGCTCGATTGATGCGGAATTACAAAAGCCTTTAACATCTTCATAATTACCGTCAGGATTGCGCCAGTTGTGGTATGTGCGTGCAATCAATGCAATATCTTCATCAGACATTTCCCTGTTTTTGCGGTTTACTAAAAAACCCATGTTCCGTGCATCAATAAACAGGATTTTGCCTTTGCGCTGCTGTTTGTTGCGGCTTAAAAACCACAGGCAAGCAGGAATTTGTGTATTCAGGAATAACTTGGTAGGAAGATTTACAATGCAATCAATTAGATCATTTTCCACCATCGACTTGCGTATCTCTCCTTCGTTGTTGGTCTTGGTGGTCAAAGAACCCTTAGCAAGAACAAAACCTGCCTGCCCGGTCGGCGCAAGATGATAGATGAAATGCTGAATCCATGCATAGTTGGCATTGGCAGCAGGTGGTGGCAGTTTTTGCCCTAACACGCTCCAGCGTGCATCATCACGCAGCAGCTCGCCGCTCCAGTCGCTGTCGTTAAATGGCGGATTGGCAATGATGTAATCTGCTTTCAAATCCTTGTGCATATCATTGAGAAAAGAACCTTAATTGTTCCACTTCACGTTACTGCTGTCAATCCCACGGATGGCAAGGTTCATTCTGGCAAGGCGCCATGTGGTCTGGTTGCTCTCCTGCCCATAAATAGAAATTCGGTCTTTGGGATCAATACTTAATTTCTTGCCATTATTATTTTTATAGTAATCCTGATGCGCCTCAACGAACTTTTCACTCTGCACAAACATACCGCCGGAACCACAGCAGGGGTCAAAAACGCGCCCTTCATAAGGCTCAAGCATCTCCACAAGCAGCTTAACAACGCTGCCAGGAGTGTAGAACTGTCCTCCCTTCTTGCCTTCTGCAAGTGCAAATTCGCCTAAGAAGTATTCAAATACCTTACCCAGAAGGTCTTTACTCTGCGCTTCCTTAGTACCCAAATCCGCGCTGCCTATAAGGTCAATCAAACCGCCAAGACTCTGTTTATCTAACTTCTCCTGTGCAAATACCTTGGGCAACACACCTCTTAGTGAGGGGTTATCTTTTTCGATAGCATCCATGGCTTCATCAACATCTTTGCCTATGGTGGGAAGTTTCGCACGCCCCTGAAGCCAGTTCCAGCGAGAAGACGGCGGCACATAAAAAACTTTTTCAGCAGTGTATTCATTCTTATCTTCGGGGTCTGCACCTTCATATTCACCTTTACCTTCTTTCAGCTTTTGATGAAGTTCAAGAAAAGCATCAGAAATATATTTCAGGAATATTAAACCCAGTACGATATGCTTGTACTCGGCTGCGTCCATATTTTTCCGTAACTTATCGGCTGCTTTCCAGAGTTTTTTCTCTAAAGGTTCATCATTCTGGTTGTTTTTCTCTTTATTGTTCCGTGCCATCAATCAGTCTCCGATACCAATTTCTTTTTATGAAATACTACTTCTCATTATAGTAAATGTTATGCTTAATATTTTTTGGCTGTATTTTCTTTATTATAGCCTATTTTTAGAGTTTTAAAAAGGTTCTTCTGATTCAAAACCATCACCTACAGCGACACCCACACCAAAACCGCACAGGCTGTATTAACCCTCCCCAGATAAGTTTAAACCGACTCCCACGATACCCCATCAAGGCTTGTATAGTTGTATTAGATACCTTTTACTTTACCTTTGTATGGTCAACCGATTTGCTACCTAAGTAACCAGCGTGGCTGATAGCCAATATAGCAATCAGACCTTCTGATAATACTGGAAATTCCTTCAACTTTTCCGAATCATTTGTAAACATATTGAACAATACAACTACATAACTCAAAACCGCAATAATTGTGAAGAAGAACATTTGGACTTTAGACATATCGATATATTCCGTATTCCATAGTTCATCTCCTTCAAACATATCTGAAAATCTGGCATCTGAGACGTTTTTATTCCCGTAAAGTATTCCTTCCCTATTTTCATCTACCGTGGCTTGATTTTCGTTCCATTTGTTAACCACTCCCCCATTCGAATTATTTTGTGTATATGCGCTTTCGTCAGGTTCTTTCGTTTTCTTTACACTCTGGATCAACGGAGTACCAACAAGTGAAGTTGTACTTATACCCATGAGAGCCCACAGATGCCAATCCATTTCGATTTCTAACGGATTCGGTATACCAGAACGAATTCGTACAAAAACCATTGTGAAATATGCAGATAATATAATCACGGTCCATAACACGATTTGGAACCTTGATAAGCTCATCAATTTCCGCTCGTTAATCAGGATTCCAAGCGAACGACCCGTAATATTGAGCCCCATGACTATAATAAACAGAAACATCGAGATGCCCACGATAATCCAATTCAAACCTTTGGGTGCAATCCAACCTGAAAGAATGATTACTATTATCAAAATTGCATAAATAAAGGTTGCCCATCCTGTGCTTAATGTATTGTTTTGTGTATTCATAAATTCCCTCTCCTGAAACATGAATATATTAAATCATTTAATTGTTGTTTATGGATATATATTTACTCGCGCCTGTTTTTTGGAATCCTGATATTTTATTTTTCAAACTATACTATGTTCATGAAAAAGTAATCTGCCACTAACCCACTTCTTTCTTCATAAATATTTTATAAATCAGAATTCCATACAGCACAACAAACACCCCGGCAAAATACCACACATACTGTTTCACAAAATCCGAGATATAAGCCCCAATCAACATACCAAACAATATCAATACCATTTTAACAACAGCAAAATCCCATATACTCAATTTACGAATCGTTTCTTCAGACCACCGGATTAATCCCATAATTTCACCTAATCCAGATATTAAATTCCTGTGTTTTATACCTATGTGAACACCACATCTCTTTCATAAAACAACACATCTTCTCAAAACCCTGCAAGGAACAGAACCCCGAAAACCACAAACATGTCCCGCAACAATACCAAGCAGGCTAATCAAAACAAGAGCCAGAACAGCGCCCCCGAACACCAGCACAGGCGAATCGTACTTTGCAGCCAGCGCGATTGCAGAAAGCTGTGTCTTATCCCCGAGCTCAGCAACTGATATCATCCAGAACGTTGAGAAAAAAGGACTTGCAAGTCGTGTACTTTCGATAGTATCGGAATCCATTTTCGAAAACAGTATCAGTATTCCGAAAGCAAGGAACAGCAAACCCGCGAGAATTCTCAAATATTCAGGGACAACCAGCCGAAGCAAACCGTCACCGACCACCACTCCCAGCCCTGTTACAAGAGCAAAAGCCAGTACAACGCCTGAAAACACTTTATGCCTGTCATACATTGCAGAAAGCGCTATCACCGTAAGCTGTGTCTTGTCGCCGAACTCAGCCAGCGCGATAAGCCAGAACGATGTCAGGAACGGTGTAATATCCATGGTTCCTGTACCTTCAGGGAGTTATATGTATCTTTCCGTATCTGCTCATCCCTGCTTTTCAGGAAAATCCCCTGCCGCCATGTTAATCGCAATCTCAGCAAGGTCGGCGCTGTAACTTGCAATTCTCCCGAGGCTGTCAAGCATTGCTTTTTGCAGGATTGCAGACGGTACATTTCCAGTCATAAGCAAATGGTTTGAAAAATCAGAATGCGAGCTTTTAATTTCATTCCGTTCATGGAATATCATGTCAGCCATTGCATAATTCTTTGTAAATAAAGCCTGGAATGATTTCTCAAAAATTACAGCAACGTTATTATTGAGCTTTATAAATTCCCCCATCTGCACATCTTTTTCGATATCCAGCAGTTCAAGATACCTTTTTGAGATGTTCTCAATATGGTCGGCAATCCGTTCAAGTATTTTCACAGCTATCCTGTAACCAAGACAATCCCTCTGGTTTTCGATTCCAAGCTTTTCAGCTATCTGCTGGTATTCCACAGCACTCTTTAGCTGTCTTACAACCAAAAAATACAGCCTGTCAACCTCCCGCTCACGCACGATTACATCTTTTACAAGACCTGTATCCGTGGTTTCCATTGCTTTTCCAAGACCAAGAAGCATTGACCTGTTGATAGAATACATCCTCTGGAGAATCTGGGCAGTCATCATGCGTTTGTAATCCAGCATAATCTCAAGCATCATTGCTTCGTTTGTATCCTCTACGATTTCCACGCCTATCAGGTAATCCAGTGTTTCCCGTATTCTTTTCCTGTAAGTGAGATGGTCTTTGCTATCAAGTATTATCCTTATGGTATCATATCCCACAAGGTAAAACGCTATTATCATCCTGGAAAGCGATTCGCTTGATACCATCTTCGAGATTTTTATCTCTTTTACTTTTGTTTCCTTTTCAAGCGCGCTTGTTTCAACCAGCAGGGAACCGCCCTGTTCTGTCACTACAAGGGAGTCGCCTGCTTTCAGTCCTGTTTTCTTGACCCATTTTTTTGGCAGGGAAAGTACATATGTCGAACCGCCGCTTACGTAAACCTTTCGTGTTTCCATAACAAACTCATTATTTTACTGATTTTCTATATACTCTATATATTCTTGG
Source organism: Candidatus Methanoperedentaceae archaeon HGW-Methanoperedenaceae-1 (assembly GCA_002839545.1). Classification (GTDB taxonomy): domain Archaea; phylum Halobacteriota; class Methanosarcinia; order Methanosarcinales; family Methanoperedenaceae; genus Methanoperedens_A. The sequence goes on along the minus strand of PGYG01000022.1, from coordinate 19,240 downwards.
GATAACCTATATATTATTTGCATCTCAATTTTCGTTGAATATTGTTCTTATTCAATATCAGAATAATATCGAAAAACATAATAACAAGTTTAGTTTTAAATCATTTAGGTAATAATTCGGAGACAAAATATGGGATTCAAAGAATGGATAATTCCCCGGGATAAGCAATTTTACAACCTGCTTGAACGCGAATCTGAAAACGTGCTTGAAGGTGCAAATGTTTTCCTTGATATGCTTAATAATTATGACGATATTGCAGTAAAACAGGATAAAATCAAACAAATTGAGCACCGGGGAGATACCATTGTCCATGATATTTTTGAGGAATTGAACAAGGCGTTCATAACCCCGATTGACCATGAGGACATATCCAAGCTGGCAACTTCTTTTGATGATGTCCTTGATTACATAGACGGCACTTCAATCCGTCTTGTCTTGTATGAAATCAAGAAACCAGAAGAAAACATGATAAAACTTGCTGAGATAATTGTGAAACAGGCAAATGAATTGGATTTAGCGCTTAAAGGTTTACGTAACATCAAGAATCCGCAGGAAATCGAAAAACGGTGTATTGAGGTTAACCGGCTTGAGAATTTTGCAGATGATATTTATAAAAGATCTGTTGCCGAGCTTTTTAAAAGGCAGGATGCAATTGAAATCATGAAACTGAAAGAAGTGTATGAGCGTCTTGAATTTGCAACTGATAAGGCAGAAGATGCGGCAAATGTCATCAGTGACATTGTTGTGAAGAACAGTTAAGATACGGTATTTTTGATGTCCCGTTCTAACAGGAGTAGATTAATTTGAAATTCAGCACAATAACCAAAAGAGTGGTAACATATGCCTGATGGTTTAAGTACAGTAGTTATTCTATTAATTTTTGTAGCATTGTTTTTCGATTTTGTTAACGGCTGGAACGATGCTGCAAACTCTATTGCAACTGTGGTCTCGACCAAGGTTCTTACGCCAGTAAAGGCTGTAAGCCTTGCGGCTTTCATGAATTTTATTGCATTCCTTGTAATGCCGCATGCCATTGCAAAGACGGTAGGAAAAGGTATCGTGGATGTTTCCATCGTTACACCCACGATGATTCTTGCAGTTCTTATCTCAGCGATATTCTGGGGTATGTTCATGACGCATTACGGCATGCCGATTTCCATGAGCCATACCCTTATCGGGAGTTTAATCGGTGCAGGAATTGCAAAAGCAGGTTTTGATGTACTTATAATGAGCGGGATTATCAAGGTACTCATATTCATTGTAATAGCGCCCGTACTGGCTTTTGCTTTTGCAAGTCTTTTTGCGGTTACGCTATTCCGCGCCATACGGAATTTACGACCATCTTTCATAAACCGTGTATTCGGCAAACTCCAGTTAGTTTCTGTAAGCTGGTATTCACTTGGTCACGGCTCAAATGACGCTTTAAAAACAGCAGGCATTATTTTTGCCCTCCTGATATCGGTGGGTTATCTTAACCCCGCAGATGATATTCCTTCTTGGGTAATACTTGCCTCATTCTCTTCAATGGGTCTTGGTACCCTGCTTGGCGGCTGGAAAGTTATCAAGACCATGGGCATGAGAATAACAAAACTTAGACCTGTGGACGGCTTTGCCGCAGAAACCGGAGGCGGCATACTGCTTATGTTAACATCGATATTCGGGATTCCTGTGAGCACGACCCATGTGATAGCAGGTTCAATTATGGGTGTCGGCGCTGTTAAAAGGATGTCAAGTGTCCGCTGGGGACAGACTCGTACCATAGCAGGTGCCTGGATTTTGACAATACCTGCAACTACAGCAGGCGGATATATTCTATTTAAGATATTCCTGCTCCTGAATTTTAGCATAACGTAGTGATGAACAGGTTTGTCAATGGTATTATCCATGGACGCCTGTCTTTTTCCTTATTTTTAGAAAACGTTATTATCCTTTAAAAGCAAAACTGGGCTTAATGTTAAAAGATAGGGCAAAGCTTGTCATCTGGCTGGATTATATCGATGCTGCAAAAACTAGGGCACAGGGCAGGATTATTTCTAAAAAGAACTCGGTCATGTCCCCTTTATTAAGGGAGATTGAAAAAGCGGCAAATGAACTGGGGTTAAATCCTGTTCTTGAACCTGATAAGGCTTACCCGAAATCATGGTGGGAAATAAAAGGGCGGGTGCTCGTTGACAGGAAAGCGCCGAAATCTGTTACGGTAAAGCAGATTGCCATGAAGATTAAGGAGAAAAGGGAGGTAAAATGATAGACCTGCACACCCATTCCGTTTTCAGTGACGGCGAGCTGATTCCTGCTGAACTTATAAGGCGCGCTTCTGTTCTGGGTTATACTGCAATTGCAATAACAGACCATGTGGATTTTACGAATATCGAACATACAATTTCGTCCTTGAAAGAAGTGACCTCGATTAAAGACGAGTATGACATGGATATTTTCGTGGGAGTTGAATTAACACATGTGCCGCCTGCAAAATTACAGAAACTTGTCGGAAAGGCAAGGAAACTCGGCGCTGAGATTATCGTTGTCCATGGTGAAACCACAGTCGAGCCAGTAGCTCAGGGTACAAACCATGCCGCGCTTTTGCTGGATATTGATATTCTTGCCCATCCTGGCATGATTACTATTGAGGATGCAATGCTTGCAAAAGATAGCGGGATATGTCTTGAGATTACGTGCCGCTGTGGTCATAACAGGACAAACGGGCATGTTGCAAGGATTGCAAAGGAAACGGGCACGGGTCTTATTGTAAATACGGATGCCCATGCACCGTGGGACCTGGTTAATGACGAAACAGCATTCAAGGTCGCCATGGGAGCAGGACTTGATGAAACAGAGGCAAAAAAGGCGACAGGTTCACAACCTTTAAATCTGTTGAAATCTATTAAATAAACCTGTTGCGGAATCTATATATACTACTATCCCCTTGTTAGATTGTTTTCTGAGAGGTCAAAAATTGAAAAGACTGGGAAGTGTTCTCCATACCATAGATAACCTGTTGATTATCCGCGCTGATAAAACCCTGGACATGGGATTATTATCACCGAATTCAATGGTTTTTACAAAAAAAATGCAGAACATCGGGAAGATAAAAGAAATCTTCGGACCGATATCATCTCCCTATATTTCTATCAGGATTTCAAAGAATGTTTCAAGCCCAGAACTTATGGGCATGAAGAATGAACGGCTGTATTTAAAATAATTTTTTAAGGAATGATGTATAAAATGAATGAAGTTGAGAGAGTAAAAGAAGTTGAAGTTGTTAAGTCAGAACGTGAGACAATAAAGGAGACCCAGAGGTTAAAAAAAGAGAAACTTAAACTCGGGCAGTTTGAAAAAGCCACAGTTGAGTGTCCTGAATGCGGAAGCCATACCCTTGTCCATGATTATGAAAGGGCTGAACTTGTCTGTAATGAATGCGGACTTGTCGTGGATGCGGAATTCATCGACCAGGGACCTGAATGGAGAGCGTTTGACCATGACCAGAGAATGAAACGCTCAAGAGTCGGCGCGCCTATGACCTTTACAATACACGATAAAGGTCTGTCCACCATGATTGACTGGAGGAACAGGGACTCTTACGGCAAGTCCATCTCTTCAAAAAGCAGGGCACAGCTGTACCGCCTGAGAAAATGGCAGAGGAGAATTCGTGTCAGCAACGCAACCGAGCGTAACCTTGCTTTTGCATTGTCAGAACTTGACAGGATGGCATCGGCACTCGGTCTTTCCCGTAACGTGAGGGAAACAGCAGCAGTCGTGTACAGGAAAGCTGTTGAGAAAAACCTTATCCGCGGGCGGAGTATCGAGGGTGTTGCGGCAGCAGCACTGTATGCAGCATGCAGGCAGTGCAATGTTCCCAGGACACTTGATGAAATCGGCGAGGTTTCAAGGGTAAGCAGGAAGGAAATCGGCAGGACATACAGGTTCATCTCAAGGGAACTTGGACTGAAACTTATACCAACGTCCCCGACTGATTACGTGCCCCGTTTCTGCTCAGGTTTGAACCTGCGCGGTGAAGTGCAGTCAAAGGCTGTGGAAATCCTGAGACAAGCCTCTGAGAAAGAGCTTACAAGCGGCAGGGGTCCGACAGGTGTGGCAGCAGCAGCGATATACATCTCTTCCATCCTTGCAGGTGACAGGAGAACCCAGCGCGAGGTTGCCGAGGTTGCAGGTATTACTGAGGTTACTATCAGGAACAGGTACAAAGAGCTGGCTGAGGAACTGGATATAGAGATTATCCTTTAAACCACGCAGCCTGGATTTAAGACAAATGAGGAGGATGGAACCTCCTCTGGATTATTTTTTACGTTTGTGAATTGTTTAAAACTTTATATATGAAATTCGAGGAATGGGAACCGCTCTACAGTTTAATTCTCAAGGATATGAATTTTGACAGGTTATATGATGAACGTGCTGCATTTTACCTGTCAAAACTGCTTGAAACAATGGCAAGGAAAAAGATGCCAGACGTTCTTGATATTGATGTCCTGAAAAAGCAGGTTATGGGAAAGGATGTTATCGTTTGCGGGAGGGCGCCAACACTTGCAGATGAAATGAAAAACGTGGATTTTAAGAGATATGTGACAATTGCCGCAGACGGGGCTACAAGCATCCTTATGAAAAAGGGGATTGTGCCTGATGTTATTGTTACCGACCTTGACGGTAATATGGATGATGAAACCATGGCAAACAGGCAGGGAGCTATAATGGTTGTTCATGCACATGGTGATAATATGGATGCCCTGGGTACGGAAGTGCCGAAACTTAAAAAAGTAATTGGAACCACGCAGTCAAAACCTATGTGGAATGTCCACAATTTCGGGGGGTTTACTGACGGCGACAGGTGCGTGTTCCTTGCCAATGAAATGGGAGCCAGGTCAATTACCTTAATAGGGTTTGATTTTGAAGATGAGAATGTTACACCCATGAAGAAGAAAAAGCTTGTATGGGCTAAGAAGCTGATTGATATAGTTATGGGGGAGGGATTGTTTGAGTGAAGTTTGCCTGAAAATTTTGCCGTATGGTTAGATTTTGTAAAGATTATAGAGTTCTTTCCTTGTCGGGCATGTACAGACAAAAGAATACCCGAATGTCATCCTGTACTGGCATGGATCATCATTCATACATTTGATAAAATGGATTTTGTTTTCAATGCAGTTCTCAATCTTACAAAGGTCTTTTCTTTCCCGGGAAAGGCATGAAAAATCTTTAGTACACCGGGTTGTGTTTTTTAAAACCTCTTCACTTATTTCAAAAGCCGTTTTGGTTGCCTCCTGTTTTTTGCTGGTAGTAAGTATATTCGAATGACTTAGTTAAGAAGATTGTGTTTTGAAACTTACGACTCATGCAGCAGAGCAGGAAATAAGAAAAAATGCTCCGACCGGGATTTGAACCCGGGTCACTGGCTTGAAAGGCCAGAATGATTGGCCTGCTACACTATCGGAGCGTGGTAGCCTTAATTATCCAGATGTATATTTAATCATTTGGTATAGAAGCCGGTTTTTTGGTTGGTGTGCGTTTAAGTGGAACTTTTATTATGCTCCAATATTTTATTTAATCAAATAATTCTTCTGTTTTTCAAGCAGTGCAAGTTTTGTTTGAATACTTTTAGAATTGTATGTATTAATTTCCAATCTATTTATTTCGTCTATTTTTGTTCTAATTTCATTGATTGAATAAACCGGCCAAATATCATCCAACATTTCCGTATGCAAGTAACTTTCACGATATTTTAATATATCATCGGTGTACCTTACTTCATAAAGTCGTTTTTTGATAATGGAGACATTGTCCGTGTCTATTTCAATACCGAGAGAATTACGTTGTAATTGTTTTGCAGCAACTAACGTCGTTCCCGTACCGGCAAAAGGATCAAAAACATTATCACCTGTAATTGAAGAAGAAAGAATAATTCTAGTAAGTAATTGAACCGGTGATTGTTGCTTATGAAAACGATCGCCGTTATTTAATCTTAAAGGTTCATCTCCAGCAAAATAACCAGATGTCAATTCTCTAATATCATCCCAGACATCAGTCACAAACATACCGTTTGGACGGTTGTATTTTTCCGTGACTAACAAAGGAGGGTCAATACGTAATTTATTGAATACTCTTGGTTTTTTTCCTTTGGTAGCAAAGGCTATAATCTGGTAATGCTTACCAAACCGATAATTTGAGGGGACGGCTGAAGATTTTTTCCTCCAAACAATCAGATTCTGAAAAGTCCAGCCTGTTGAATTTAAAACTTCCAATACAAATTGAGTGTTTTTCTCTCTTTGCATAAAATAAATAGCACCCCCCTCAGAAGTATAGTCATAAATTAATTTACATACTCTTTTCATCCAGCCCCAGTATTCTGATTCAGACATTTCATCGTCGTGGCTCTGATACTCTTTACCTTGATTAAATGGGGGATCCATAAAAGTTAAATCAAACATTTCAGATGGGTCTTGTATAAGAAACTGTTCACAGTCAGCTTGTATTATTTCACATCTCATTATTACAACCTTCATCCAAACAATGATTCTAATCTGATTTTATAAAAATCGTCCACTCTCTCAATTAGATTGTTATCAATCAATTTTTCAAGTAATTCATTTAGGTTAATTTCAGTATCCAGGATGGCTAATTTATCATTCAAATCATTAAAATCGTGCTTTCTTTCAGATAAATAATAAAGTACTAATGCTGAAAGGAAAGCACTTTTATCCACCGTTCTTGTATTAAATACCCGAATTAACCTTGAAGTAATTTTACCCATTTCAAAAACAAATTTTTTCACTTCAAGTTCTTTTTTTAGAATTAAACGTGCAAAAAGGGTTTTAACCTCTTTTTTTGAACTAATATCAAATTTTGAGGTAAACATTTTACCAACATAATTCTCAATCTTTTCTGCTAATTTATCTTCAATATCTAAACAATTATTATAAATATCCAGATACTGTGTTTTAGCCGTACTTAATATTTCAGGGTCATTACAGACCGTGATTGACTCTGTATTTTCTCTCCAATATCTTTTCGTTTTATGGAATCCAAGATTCATATTGTTAAGATTAATTGAACTAACAATCACAAAATTATCAGTGATAATGAGTTTTGCATGAAGGTTCTCAATAGTCCGAATTCCGATATCTTGAGATAAAAGTTCACGGAGCATGTTATTCATTCTGTCTTGAAAATCCATACTTGTTGCTCCGCTTAATATCTTGATATCGATTCCTTTTAATCGAATTTTAATTAAAAAAGATGAAAACTCTGGGTCTGTAAAACTTTCTGCTGAGATATATACAAACTCTGATGCTTCCGAAATTAGTGACATGAAAAAGTCACGCCCTCTACAATCAAAGGGTGTTATATACAATTTATTTTCTATTTGTATATCTTTTGGACAAATCGTTGACGGGTAATGCTGAATCCAATGATTTCTATGTGTTTCAGTTTCGATAACATTTGGTAATTCAAAAAGAGAAGGATTATCTTCTGCTTCAATTATTTTTCGTCGGATAATTCCATTATACCCTGAATTATCACTAATAAACAATTCAATAAGTTCATCAAACTTATTGTTGTACTCCTCAATTGTATCACTTTCATTTTCAAAAATTATTGTGGCATCGAATTCTTCGGTTTGAGTGAAGTTTGCTGATAATGCAATAGCACTTTTATCTGTAACAATGAATTTTCCATGATACGAATACCATCTACCAACAGCAGTGTTTGTTCTCTCTGGATCGCCAACGTTCCATTTGCAAAAATTGAGAATTGCACCCTTTTCTTCAATACTTTTGAACATTGCAGTAACTTCATCTCTAACATCATCGTTGATGCTATCGTAAGGTAAAGTAAATATCTCAACTCTAACACCTTCATTCAGTTTTCTCTCTAAAACATTGAATATTTTTTGAGTGTGTATCTGAAAAACAGCTATACGAATATAATCATCAGCCTGATCCAATTCACTGACAATTCTATCTATCACGTTATTATTGAATTCAAATATTTTCATATAGCCGTCCCATTTTGAGATTTAAACGAATTGTCTGTATATACAATGTTCTATTTGATGTATTTCATACCCTATAAAATTCATTACACGCCGTACCATCTCACAGCCATGACCTCCTTCAGCATCTGGTCAACATTCCCCTTACCCACATTAGACAGGCTTTTCATAACAAGGGGATACTCATACCCCTCAAGAACCATACTTAACAGCTTCCCATCCCCTCCTGCGACAACATACCGTATATCCACGTGCTCATGCAGCATCGGCGCAAGGGCAGTTCTCACTTTATCTGCATGATGCCTCAAATCCTCCTCGATGAGTTTCTCAAACCGTTTCTGGCTCCATCCCCCTTTTGAGTGCTTTCCCATAACACTGCTTCTCACAATCTTATGCTCAACAAAACGGTCAGTTTCCACAATCCCGATAAAGCTCTCGCCTGCATGGGCATTAACCACAAGTGTTTTCTCAGAAGTGAGGCTTTTCCCAATAAGCCCCAGGTCGAACTTCCTTCCGGCAAACGCTTCTGAATGCATTATCGGGAAAACAGGGACAATCACAAGCCGTACAATCCCATTCGTGTCATAAAAAACCGCCTTACCTGTTGAAGAGTCTATCTTTTCAATAAGGGAAAGGGCACTGCCGTCAATTCCCGGCACTGCATCTTTTACAACATTTTCAAGTTTATCCCCATCTGCAAGATAAATTGTTATCAGGGAAGCAGTTTTTGCCTCCATTGAACCAAGGATGGAAAGAACCTCATCAAGTCTTTTTCCAGAAATTATCCCTGAAAACCGGAAACCTGCCCCGGTTTCTTTCTCTTTCTCTTTCCTTATTGCATCAATTTCTTTTCCACGTGCGCTAAGCCTTTGTTCACATTCATTTAACTCACGCTCAGCGGTCTGTTTGGAGGCGACAGCTTTCCGTGTTTTCTCATCCCTTTTATCAAGCTGGAGTAAAAGCTTCCTGTTCTCTTCCTCAAGTCCGGAAATCCTTTCCTTTAAGGATTTTACCTCATCCTTCCTGAATATATCAAGCAAATCCTCTGCCCCTTATTCCTATCACTTTCAATACGATACAGGCAACACCTTTATGCATGAATTCTATACGCTCCTCGCTCACACGGATTATCCTATGAGAGCCTCCCCCCGTATTAAATCCTGTGGCATTACAAAGGGCGCTGGCTAAAGCAGAACCGCCTTCAATAACAGGTTCCAGTCCTGGTGAAATGTCTGTCTCGACTGAAATATTGGCACGGATTGAAAGAATACATTCACCGTTTAAAAAAAAATTAAAGTTTGCAGGGTTTCCCCTGCTTTCTCCAACAAGCAGTAAATTCCCGTCATCAAAATATGACAGGCTGGATTTTCCACGCGTAACGTATTCCCAGCCAGTGAACTTACCCAAACGTTTGCAGAATGTCCGAGTCTTTTGGGATGGTTTACGTGCCGTGGTTATAATCATTCAGCTTTGACACGCTTGACAATCACAGGTCTTTCCTTAAGAAGGATACGGTGTCCGCAATAAGGACAGCGGATGCCGCTATACTGGTAATCTATCTCCACAATCCGTTTACAACGAGAACATTTATAGCCCATAATCTTAAACCTTTAAAGATTAGAATTAAAAATTCTGGGCTTCCTGCTTATGACTCTGGACTGCCCTGAGCATTGCCACTTGTGCCGGTGTACGGGGTACATACGAACCGCCTGCAAACGTGTAATCGCATTTGGTACAGTTCCATATACCTGTAGCCGTTCTTTTCACTTTCTTGGCACCACACTTTGAACATGTGTGCTCTGCCCGCATCTTCTCTTCAATATCAGCTACGAGTTTTCTGTTCTTACGGCCGTACCTGACACCAAACCTGCCAGCAGACCTGGTTTTTTTACCTTTTGCTCTTGTAACTGCCATGATTATATCTCCAGGAATTTCTCTCTTATTTCTTTTGCCTTCTCAATTGCAATATCTACTATATAATTCATCTGTTCAGTTGTAAGTGGAGCCGTCCCGCTCTTTTGCATGCCTGAAAGAGCGCCTTCCTGATTGGATATGACAGTCATCCTTGTCCCTGCTACTGCTTCCTCTTCAATTGAGGGGTCAAGCACAATCGCCCCGCCAATTAATGCTGCGGTAACAGCTACGGGAACATCCCTCATCGGAAGATCCGCATCAGTACCCAGTCCATAACGTTCTGCCGGTAATTTAGCTGTAAGGAGTGCCGCAATTGCACCAAGTGAGGCGGCATCCATTATATTCCCGCCGTCATCAAGGACATGTACATCGATAAACACCATCCAGACCTTTTCCCCTGCTTCAACACACAGCTTTGAAAGGTCAATTGAGCCAGACTCGCGGATACCCCTGTCCACAACCCTTGCAAGTTCAATCGCATCCTCTCGCGGAGGTCCTGACTCGAATTCAGGTGATGCCAGGGGAATAAGCTCAAGACTTGTAATTATGACTCCCTTATCAGGCGTATCCGGGAACGGGGTTCCGGGCTGTATTTTTACACCGACTACAACTTCCGTTTTTCCCAGCCTGACCCGCGCCGACCCTTCTGCCTTGTTAATAATACCTGTCTCTATTACCAGTTCCCTGTAATCTTTAAAACCCCTGCCGTCAACCCGCTCTTCTTTTATAGCAAGATTGTAAATGTAATCCTTGCGAAGCTCAGACATTATTTCGTTACTCATTGGACTCAGCCTCCGCGGATTTTGAGAATTTTGCCATCAATGCCGCTTTTTGCATCTGGTAAATGTCTGCGCATCCTTTCTTTGCCATCTCAAGACCAATCTTGAATTCATCGCTGGTAAGGTGCCCGTCCATCTGGAGTAGGGTAATATTACCATTTTGCGTAACCGCAACAGGCATGTCAGCCTGCCCGTAGTTATCCTCGTCTTTGTTCAGGTCAAGAACAAGCGTATCATCGACCTTCCCGACAGCGCAGGCGGAAACAAGGCTTTTCATCGGAATACCGGCATCCGCAAGAGCCACTGAGGCTGCGTTAATTCCTGCGGCGCGGGTTCCGGCATCAGCCTGGAGCACCTCTACGAAAATATCAATAGCAGAACGCGGGTATTTCTCAACAAATATAACAGGTTCAAGAGCCTGCCTGCTCACTTTTGAGACTTCACTGCTTCTCCTGTCAGGTCCGGGGCGCTTCCTGTCCTCGACAGAAAACGATGCCATATTATATTTGTACCTTACAATCGCAGTCGTTGATTTCTGCATGTGCCTGGGATGCACTTCCCTCGGACCATACACTGCTGCAACTACCTTATTTCCTCCCATTTCAAGATAACATGAACCGTCTGCCCTGTTTAAAACACCCACTTCAAACTTAATGGGTCTTAATTCGTCAAACTTCCTTCCATCAAGACGAATTCCGTCTTCAATAAATTTTTCTGGTTTACTCATAAAAATCCTCTTTTATTTTCTTTTTATTCCTCTTCTCGCAAAAATTAAATTATTTTCCATCCCCGAGCAGCTCGTCAAGAATTCCTTCAGGTGCGTCCTCTTCTTGGGTTTCTTCTTCTACAGGGATGTCTTCTGTCTTCTCTACTGTCTTATCTGTTTCAATATCTTCCTCTTCAATTTCAGGCTCTTGCTCATATTCAGGTTCCCTGGCACTTTCACCCTTTTCTTCCTTTATGAACCTGTTAATCCTCTCAGTCAGTCCTGAAACATGACTTTCATTTTCGATTTTAAATATGATTTTTTCTGCAAAATCCATATCCCTTTCTTTGCCTGTAATCCATATCCTGCCATTTTGCCCGACAAAAACATTACAATTCGTATTGTTTTTCAGAAGCGTAATCATGGAACCGTTCCTGCCTATCAGCCTCGGTACCTTGGACGGCGCAACCTGGATAATACGTCCCTCGTCAATCCGCCGTAAGCGGCGGTCGTTCAGGGTCAGCTCCACTTTCATTATCGGGTCGACGTCTTTTATAAGCGCCATTACCGATTCACCGACATTGATATGTTTAGCCATGTCATCGTTTTCAATACGCTTCGGGAATTCCGAGATATGCAGAAGTCCGTCATAAGGTGAGCGGATATCCGTAATCCAGTTTGAAAAAGTGACTTCGCTAACAGTAGCTATTACCATATCCCCGCGTTTCGGGATGTATTTTCCTGATAGCGGAACTACCCTGATTTGGTTTTTTAATGATGCCAGACCGTAAACGGCTGCGAATACCTTACCGTCTTCAACATATGTTCCGTCAGTTGCATTTTTAACGTCATCAGATAGGAAATCACCGGGAATTACTATTTTTTTATCCATTTATATCACTTTAAAAATTTTGTTTCAGCACTGCCTTTCGTGAGCTTATTCAAAAGACTGTATAAGTCATCCTGTCTCCCCGCAGGTATTGAAATAACACCAACCCATGAACCATCGCCCTGCCATTGTTCCTTTGTCAGCTTACCGAATGCGGAAATGTCACCATATGCTTTTGCGGCGTAGTCAGCCGGGATTTTCATGGCAATTTCAATTTCCTCAAAACGTATCGGAATGATTGGTCGTATCGCCTTCATGACGATATTGACCATCTCATCAACACTTTTTGCCGGGTCGATGTTTACCTTTGCTTCTTCCATGGCAGCTTCTATCCTTGCAGGCGGATGCGGTCCTTTTGTCTGGGGATTTATCGCATTCTGGGCGATTATGCCAATAATACGCCTCTTTTTTTCTTCCTGTATCCTTTTGCGCTGCTCGGTTGTAAGATGGAGCTCACCGTCGCGGATAATTTTTTCCGCAATCTTTAACGGGTCAGTAGTCTCAAATGAATTCAGGGTATCCTGCTCGGTATGCCTGTCACCGTTTTTAGCGTCAGAAAAGACATCTTCAACCGCAAGAATGTCCTCGATTTTTACAGGCTCGCCTCTTTTAAAACCCAGTGCCTTGTCAGGGTCTACAAAAACCTCAAATGTCTTTCCGTGGGTCTTTAGTCTTGCAATCACGGCATCGTCAAGGGTAACCATATTCCCTCACTCTTGGATTATCTTATTCCCCGCCCTTTTCGTCCGAAGAATGCATCTTGATGACATCATCCACGTACTTTTCAACCTCGTCAGCCGGAAGTTTCCTGAATTTCCTTGTTGAAAGTTCGATAACCCCGATTTCTATGGTTGAAGCGTTGAATACTCCGTCAGATGTGCTGTGAAGTGCATCGAGCCCGAGGATGATGGCTTCCTCAAGCTTAATATCATCCTTATACTTCTTCTCGAATACTTCCATGGTCTCTGTCCTGCCTGAACCGATACCTGTGGCTTTATATTCTAACAGCGCGCCGCTCGGGTCAGTTTCAAAAAGACGGGCTCTGTGGTCATCAACACCTGCTATAAGCAATGCTGTCCCGAATGGTCTTACCCCGCCGTATTGGGTATAAGACTGCTTGAAATCGCATATTTTCTTTGACAGTACCTCGATACTGATGGGTTCGTCATACGTGACCTTGTTTATCTGCGCCTCGACCCTTGCCTTATCTATAAGTGAGCGTGCATCAGCCACAAGTCCTGAAGTGGCTGCCCCGACATGGTCGTCAATCTGGAAAATCTTCTCAATAGATTCTGCCTCAAGCAGTCTGCTTGTTATGCGCTTATCAACCAGCAGCGCCACCCCGTCAGTTGCTTTTACTCCTACTGCGGTTGTTCCCCTTTTTACAGCTTCACGGGCATACTCTACCTGAAAAAGCCTGCCGTCAGGGCTGAATACTGTTATTGCCCTGTCATATCCCATTTGTGGTGCCATTTGCATTATTTCAACTCCTTAATCTCAAAAACCGTAATTTTAATTTATTTTATTCAAAGTCTTTCGATTCAATACTATATGAGTGTTGTCGGATGATATATCAATTTCGTTTATAGACGTTTTGATTATTTATCCGCCAGTCCCCAGGAATTATAGAATCCTGTTTTATGTTTACTTATTTTCCGGTTCAGGTTCTTTAACGAGCATCTTTTGTATAAATTTTTCTGTGGCTCCTTTAATGGTTCCGGAGATTCCAAGAACACGGGTTGAAATAGGGATGCCTCCTGAATTATTAATACATGCAATGGCGGCTCTTGTTTCTTCTGTCCTGTCCCTGGTACAGCGGATGATGCCGTATTTGCCGTCATAGGAAATGAGGTGCGGATTCATCTCACTGAGTCCTGTGTCGCCAAAGAGTGAGCGGGCAGAATCATGGAGCTCGTTTGTAAACTCGCGGCGTTTTATTTTTTGCCCTGATGTAACTTCAAAAGCAAGATACCTTTTTTTATCTCTTAATACCGGAAGTATTCTCATAACACCTCAATTCCGTTCTGGACGTAATCCTGGCTTTTTGTCTTCAGGATTTCAAGGGGTGTTGTACTCATGGCATCTGATGCTTCTTTTTGCGTCATCCCGAAAAGACTTGCTATTGCTGCCATTTCCCTTGGCGCGCGAAGGTCATAGATGGTCGCGGCATTTGCTGTGAGTATTGCAGGAAGGTCGTATTTGCGCACATAAATGAGGTTTCGCCGCATGGTTGTGAGTTCCCTTATACGCGCATCTCCCCTGTTCCTTATTAAAGAGCCAATATCAAAACCTATGGTTATTGAATTGTCGTGTGCGAATCTTGCATGGACATGGTTGAACTCTCCTGGCTGCAAGAGGATGTCAAGTCCGGGGGTTTCAACAGCCGCGCGGTTTAACAATTCGTCCCCGCCCATGACAATTATAATATCATTTTTCTTGCTGTGCTTTTGTATTTCGCTCCTGAGTTTGGTTTGTTTGCATGAAATCCCGGCTGCATGGTATATGGAAAAATCAGGCGGGAGGTTTTCGGTATCGGTTTCAGTAACCTGGGTGTTGACAAGCGCCATCCCTGAATAGCCGTATTTTTTTGCCTGCTGCGCCAGCCCAGGGATGGAATCCTTATCTTCGGGTGAAGGATTGACTATAAAATCGTAGAAATTTCGGTCAAAGAGGGACATTGTTTGTGCTAAATAAGGCTCAGGTGTAATATAGTTTTATTAGAGCACCTGAAATGAGCTGGTTGCCATGAAAACCGATAATTTATTAATCATGTAAATCATCAGAACGGGAACATGGAACTTCCCAAGGAATATGCCCCAGGTGCCATAGAAGAAAAATGGATGAATACATGGCAGGACTCCATGTATTATTTTGACTGGGATTCGAGCAAACCGCAATACATTATCGATACACCTCCTCCTTACCCGACAGGGAATTTCCATATCGGCAATGCCCTTAACTGGTGCTACATCGATTTTGTTGCGCGCTACAAGAGGATGCGCGGTTTTAATGTCATGTTCCCGGAAGGCTGGGACTGCCACGGACTCCCGACAGAAGTCAAGGTCGAGGAAATCCACGGCATCACAAAAAGCGAAGTCTCACGCCAGGATTTCAGGCGCATGTGCGTTGAACTCACGGAAAAGAACATTGCCAGTATGAGGAAAACCCTCAGGCGTCTTGCTTTTTCCATTGACTGGAGCAACGAGTACATCACAATGACACCTGAGTATTACGGCAATACCCAGCGTTCATTCGTGCGGATGTACGAGAAAGACCTGATTTACCAGCAGAACCATCCTGTTAACTGGTGTCCGCGGTGCGAAACAGCCATTGCTTTTGCAGAAGTCGAATACGATAACCGCACCACTTTTTTAAATTACATGAATTTCGATTACCTGAAAATTGCCACCACAAGACCTGAACTGCTCGCAGCATGTGTCGCGGTCGCAGTCAATCCAGAAGACGAGAGGTACGGGGATAAAGTCGGAAGCGACGTAACCGTGCCAGTATTCGGTCACAAAGTAAAAATCATAGCAGACAAGGAAGTTGACCCCTCATTCGGTACAGGCGTTGTAATGATATGCACGTTCGGTGACAAGCAGGATGTCAGGTGGTGGGCAGAGCACAGCCTACCGCTTCGGAAAGCCATCGACAAGACAGGCAAAATGACAGGCATTGCAGGAAAATATGCAGGCATGTCCTCCGGGGAGTGCAAGAAAGCCATTATCGAGGATATGAAAAACGACGGAATTATCTACAAACAGGAAGAGCTTCCGCAGAACGTGGGACAGTGCTGGAGATGCAAGACACCGATTGAGATTATTTCTGAAAAACAGTGGTTCGTTAAAATCCGGCACGATGAAATCCTGAAAACAGCCAATGAAATAACATGGGTTCCCGATTACATGAAAGTCAGGCTTGAGAACTGGACAGAAACCATGGAATGGGACTGGTGCATCTCAAGACAGAGGATTTTTGCAACACCGATTCCTGTGTGGTACTGTAAAAAGTGCGGGAAGGTAATGGTTGCAAAAGAAGAATGGCTGCCTCTTGACCCGACAGCACAGCCGCCTCCTGAACCATGCGAATGCGGCTCCACGGAATTTAAGGGAGAACCTGATGTCCTTGATACGTGGATGGACTCATCTGTGTCAGCCCTGAATGTTGCAGGGTGGCTGAAAGGAAAAGAGCTGCGCCTGCCTGCACAACTTCGTCCGCAGGGATATGACATAATACGGACATGGTCTTTTTACACAATCCTGCGGTCAAAAGCACTTACTGATACAAGACCGTGGGATACAATTCTCATAAACGGCATGGTACTTGGCGAGGACGGGCACAAGATGAGCAAATCGCTTAACAACTTCGTTATGCCTGAAGAAGTCGTTGAAAAATACGGCTCGGATGCTTTCAGGCAGTGGGCAGCAGTAGGCGGCACCACAGGCTCGGACATTATGTTCTCATGGAAGGATGTTGTTGCAGGTTCACGTTATTTGCAGAAACTGTGGAGTATCATCCGCTTTTCCATGCCGCATATTTCTGGCAAACCCGCGCCCTTAACACCGATTGACAGGTGGCTTTTGAGCAAACTGAACAGGCTTGTCAGGGAAGCAACCGCAAAGATGGACGCATACCAGTTTGACGAAACCTTCAAAGCCATCCGCGGATTCTCGTGGGAAATACTTGCAGACAATTATATCGAACTTTCAAAATCAAGGCTTTATGGTGACGGGGAAGGAAAACAGGCTGCACAATACACCCTGTTCGTGACTATCGATACACTTACAAGGCTTCTTGCACCGTTCCTTCCGTATTTCTCAGAAGAAGTATATTCATACATAGGAAACGAAAGCGTCCATGCGCAGGGATGGCCAGAAGTAGATGAGTCGCTTATCGATGAAGAAGCAGAATCAACCGGGGAACTTATCAAGGAAATTACAGCTTCCATCAGGCGTTATAAATCCGAACATGGAATTGCCCTGAATGCGCCGCTTGGCGGGATTGAGATTTATTCATCATTAACTGATGCCTCGGATATTGCAGGTGCAACCAATTCCAGGATAACACTTAAAACCGGAAAGCCTGATTTTGAGCAGGCGGCTTGCGGGCTTAAGCCTGATATGAAGGTTCTTGGCAAGACATACAGGAGCAAGGCAAAAGCGATTGTGGATGCCATGAAGAATGCAGGTATTATGGAGATTGTAAGGCAGGCTGAATCGGGAAGCGTAACACTTCATGTTGATGGTGAAGATATAATACTTGACACAACATGTTTCACTATTGAAAAAGAAGTACTCCTTGGGGGAAAAGCAGTGGATGTACTTGAAGTGGAAGACGCGGTAATTGTGATTACCAGGTAAAATTAAGCCTTAACTTTTTTCCCAGTTTTTTTAATTTTAACATAGTATAATACTTTGAACCATTCGTATGCAAGGACAACAAGGAATGCCAGTGTTGCAAACTCAAGTAATTCAGACACCAGGTGTATTGAGTAATAAGTTTCTATAATGCTAAACTCTACAAGCACTCCCAGAGCCTGGTGTGCAGTCAAAGAGGCACCTGCAAGGAAGACATAAATCCAGTTCCTTTCAAGGAACTTCTTGTTCAGGAAAACCCTGGCTTTCAGTAAATCCATATCAATGTATTTCCATTTAAGCCATACACGGATTACAAAATAGAGCCCTGTTAATGCAAGTAGTATAGAGCCAATTTGGAATGCACAAGGTAAAAAATTATCCGACATTTAGGAAGAATATTGTGTTAAGTTGGATATAACCCTTTTTACGCAGTGTGGGAAAAGCTTATAGTCAGCCGGAACCCTATAAATGAAAGGTGAAATTTATGGTGAACAGTAGCGAGATACATGTTACAAAAACGATAATGAACGAATTCGTGGAAGATTTTACAGAGAATATCCTTGATAGCGATGTTGTTGTTGTTGGCTCAGGACCATGCGGTGCTACGGCTGCAAAGTATTGTGCTGAAAAAGGACTTAAGACCGTTATGATAGAACGAAACCTCTATGCAGGCGGAGGAATGTGGCAGGGCGGCTACCTCATGCCCAAGAATACGGTTGGTACGCCAGCGAATAAAATACTGGAAGAATGCGGCGTAAACCTGAAAGATGCAGGGAACGGACTGTATGTCTGCGATTCTTTTGATATGGTCTCAAAGATGCTTGCCAGTGCATGTAATGCAGGTGTCAAGCTCCTTAACTCCACAAATGTTGACGACCTTGTTCTTAAAGAGAACCATGTTGACGGTGTTGTTATCCAGTGGTTCCCTGCAAAGCAGATGCCGTCTTTCATGACATGCATGGACCCGATTGCAATCAGGGCAAAGGTTGTAATCGATGCCACAGGACACGATTCATTTCTTGTAAAGCGCCTGAGCGAGCAGAGAGCAGGCATCCCTGAACCCAAAGGCTGCGGTTCCCTGTGGGTGGATGAAGCTGAAAAACAGACAGTTGACCTCACCCATGAGATTTATCCAGGCTTGATTGTTGCTGGAATGTCAGCAACCTCAACATACGGCGCGCCAAGGATGGGACCGATATTCGGCGGCATGCTCCTTGCAGGTAAGAAAGCGGCAGAGATTGCTTATGATAAGATTACCGGTATGAAGGTCAGCGGCATCTCCAAGGAAATGGAAACCAGCCGTGCAGATGCGGTTGTAATCTAAGGACTGTTTAGTAATACACAAAATCATATATGGTCAGGGCTTTTACCTGACCTTTTTTTCTATTTTTTAAGTTTGCATCTGTTATTTATACTTCCGGAACCAATTCCAGTATAAGGTGGTTAACATGCAATATGGAATGATGGACGGTTACGGAATGAGCTATGGCAGTTATGGTATTATGGGAATAATCGGGCTGATATTCTGGATACTTGTAATTGCAGGGCTTGTACTGCTTATTAAATACCTGTGGGAAGGCGGTGCTGCGCCTCGCG
>PGYG01000021.1 GCA_002839545.1 Candidatus Methanoperedentaceae archaeon HGW-Methanoperedenaceae-1 | reverse complement strand
AACTCTTAGACGAACCTATTTCCTCAATATCAATCACGTTCAGTGACGCATCCTTCAATGCTTTGCCGATAGTTGCTTTGGCAATCCTTGCGCCATGCTCTTCACTCTTTGCTTCGTAAACTTTCATCTCAAAAAGAATCCCCACAAGCGCAGTATCCGCAGCCAGGAACACGCTGTCAAAAGACTCACCACAGGCAGGACACCTTGTCGTACCTACCTCGATTTCTACAAAATTCAAATCAGGATTCAGCTTCTTACCAATCTCGGAAATAGCAATCCTCATCGCATCTTCAACAGTTTCGACATTCTTCACAAGCCATGCGGCTTCAAGTGTTACTAAATAATTTGTCATTATTTTACCTCTTCAATTTCTCTTCATACTGTAAACAGTGTCTCATCACTTACTTTAAACACACCAAGCTTCACTCCAGCATCCAGCCACGCATGACCATAGCTGAAACACACAAGGGCGTTTACTTTATCCCCTTCCCCAACAAAATGCAAACCGTCGTTGTAGTAGGATTCTGCCATATTTGAATAGTCATCTGCTACACTCCTCAGGTGTGACTCTTCCTGCGGCGCCACATCAAAAGACGAAAGCGCCCTTTTGAGCATGTCCTCATACCTCTTGACTTTTTCATCAAGAACAGCGGTTTGTTTCATTTAAGTGTAAGATTCAGGCGAAGATATGTAAAGCTTTCTTTAGCTGGCATCATGCCTTTTTTGGCGCAGACGCCGAGTTGTGCAATAGCCGGGCTGATATAATGAACTTCCGAGGTTCATATCACCGCAATTTTACCTGCATCTGTGATGGTATATCCGTCCTCGCCTTTTATGTATCCCATTGCCTTGAGTTCCCGCAGGTGGTTGTATGCCATGCCTTTTGAGATGCCGACACCTATGGCTATATCCTGGACTGAGCTTACTCCTGACTTGATGTGTTCGAGGATTATCTTTTTTGTGTCAGAGATGTTGAAGCTTAGTATGGGAAAGTCGATGATGAAATTGTCTTCTTCTGTGACATAGACTATGCGTTTTACCATGTCGCTTCGTGTGTATGCGCCAAAGAGCGCCCCAAACGCCTGGGGTTTCCTGCCGCCTGAAACATTTATGATGACGTGGCTGCCTCTGGCGTTTTCTTCTTCTATGAGGTTTGCCACGTCCTGGGCAACCTGGACGGGATCATAGAGGGATGTGTTTTTTTTCTGGATTTCTATTACCTTGCCAAAAGTGTCTTCTAAGGTCTGTTCGGAGCGAAGCTTTTTTTCGACTGTGCCTTCTTCTGTGAGGAGAATGAGTTTTGAGGGGGAAAGGCGGGTGACGCAGACTATGACCGGTTCGATGGTGTATATTGTGGAGATGAGTGTGAGGTTAGCCATTTGGTAGTGTTATCTTGTTAGTGAAATATATGTTTTGTGTATGGATTATGACGTAGTTTATTGTATTTTAGTGAAAAAGTAGATGTTTAATATATGTTAGTATATGGTTACTATGCATATAAGTACTATAGTTGGAAATAATAATTGACAATTTCATTCAACGGATGTTAAAATACCATAACAAACTACACCTTTTTAATTGGCAGATGTCAATTTTTTCACAGCGTTTTTAATCTCTTCATCCG
The DNA here is from genome assembly GCA_002839545.1 of Candidatus Methanoperedentaceae archaeon HGW-Methanoperedenaceae-1. Lineage (GTDB taxonomy): Archaea > Halobacteriota > Methanosarcinia > Methanosarcinales > Methanoperedenaceae > Methanoperedens_A. Next base: position 22,872 of record PGYG01000021.1, on the reverse strand, counting down.
CCTGATCCGCTTCAATCCGGCGCCGGGTTGTCTCAAATTTAGCATATTCTGTTTCAGCCAATTCATGGGCAAGTTCTGCTGAAATTGTACCTGCATTCTTTAAAATATCATGTTCGTTCAAAGATAGGAACGAATCGAGTTTTTCTATCCAGTCCCGCATATACATCGCTTTTCTGCGCCTGGCTTGAAGTTCAGCAAAATCGAGATACTGTCCAACCAGAAGTTCCAGTGTGCTGATCTCTTCCTGGTTTAGATAGTTTTTTGCCACCCCTATATCGGTTTTTGTCAATACGCGGCCGTGCTTTGCACCTTTCCATGTTGTTAGCCCCATATTGGGATGTGCGGCGTCTGCCCGAGTGGTGAATTAACTCCGCGGCTGTTTTTCCGGTCGCAGCATAGAGCATTTTATTCTGGACAATGGCGAAAAACTCCTGTGTCATGGGAGTGTTTGGATTATAATCCGCACTTGTCAGGTAGATATCGCGCACCTTCTGATAAAATCGTTTTTCCGATGCGCGGATAGCCCGGATGCGCTCAAGGAGTTCATCAAAGTAATCGATTCCGCCGGGTTCAGATAGTCGTTCATCATCAATGGTAAACCCTTTTACTATGTACTCGCTGAGGCGCTCGGTTGCCCATTGCCTGAACTGGGTGCCGTGGTGGGACTTTACACGATAACCGACTGCGATAATTGCTTCGAGCCTGTAGAGTTTTGTTTTATAGGCTTTTCCGTCTGAGGCAGTTATTAAGAATTCCTTAATAACTGAATCTTCTGACAATTCCCCTTCTGTGAATATATTTTTCAGGTGTATGTTTATATTCGCTGTAGTGGTCTGAAAAAGCTCAGCCATCAGCTTTTGCGAGAGCCACACGGATTTTCCAGGCGGACTTCAATGCGCTTTTTCCCGTCCCGGGTTGTGTAGAGGAGTATTTCACTTTTTGATGGGGTGAGTTCTGAGGTGGTGGTCTTTTTTTTCATTTTTCAACCGCCTGTTAAATGAGTTATCCCGCACGGTGTCTGGCTTGTTAGAGGGCATTGATTGTGGAGATGAGTCATTTGGTAATGTTATTGTGTTAGTGTAATATATGTTTTGTGCAGGTGTTATTGTAGAGTTGATTGAGGTCAGGTGGAAAAGTATATATCAAATGTAGGTTAGTATATGTTTAGTATGTACATGGGCAATCTAATTATAAATGAAAAGGTTTATCTTGATCTTATATAAATTAAAAAATAATAATTGTGTGGTGGTAGAATCTCATGATTGAAATAACTATAATAAAAAGGTGACAAATGGTGGCTTATTCATCTGATAATGAGATGTATCAAAATTGGGGCAAGGCAAATGGGGAAGTCGATGATGGTGTTGTCTTCTTCTGTGACGTAGACTATGCGGGATACCATGTCGCTTCTGGTGTATGCGCCAAAGAGTGCCCCGAAGGGGTGGGGTTTTCGAAAGGTATTAATTATATTGAGGAGTCCTTATGTGGTATGAGGGCTAAGATTACTGTCAGGAAGATCTCGCGGGTACCTATACACTTCGATTACCAGTATGGGATTGCATCGATGCTTTATGCGCGGCTTGCCGCTGCAAATATGAGGCTTGCAAATGAGATCCACAGCCATCAGGGATTTAAGTTCTATACGTTTTCTAATCTTGTTATCGAAGACTGGATACCTACAAAAGGTGGATTAAATTTTACGAAGGCGCATTTCTTCATTTCCTCGCCTGATACTGAATTTATCCGCAGTTTCACTGAGGGTTTGCTTCTTGAGCCTGAGTTTTTTTTAGGGACAGGAGAGAGGGGGATGAAGGCTGATTTTATCATTGAGCGCGTAGAAATCCTTCCGCCACTCGTTTTATCGGATTCTGTTGTATTTCGCACACTTTCGCCTGTGTATGTGAAGACCCAGAGGAATAAGGATGGGCAGCTTGTGGAGGTGGATCTGTATCCGAAAGATTCGAAGTTCTATGAGAATCTGCATACGAATCTGGTTGATAGGTATACCGAGTTCTATGGGCACGGGGTGGAGCATGATCATTTTGAGGTGCTGGATGTTTCGGATGTGAAGCCCAAGCGGGTGTCCATTGGCAATAGTTTCCGGCGATGCAGTCTTATGAAAATTACTGTGGAAGCAAGTCCTGAGCTTATCGGGTTTGCGTATGATGCAGGGCTGGGTGAGAAGAATGCAATGGGATTCGGATGTGTGGATGTGGTGTAATGATAGAAGCGGGCAGGATGGACGAAATGGAAGGAAGGCGCACGGTTGGTATAATTATGGTGACTGAACAAATACCTGCTTTTGATTTATGGGGGTGCGTAGTGAGAATACTTTCACCCCGCGCGTGGAACCTGCTTAAATATGTTGGGGTGGTTTGTATGTTGTGGTGGCAAGCAGGTGCAATTTTTAATTACAACTTGAAAGATAACACAAAAGTGGTTAATTTATGACTAACAACTTAATTTATCCAGTTACTGGTAATCCTTTTGTAGATACTGGACAGGCGATTATTGCATGTTTGGCAGGCAAAGAATCATTTACCCAGATGAACCATGATGATGTAAAACGTGTATTTGATGGGGGTAATGATTTATCAGATTGGAATTCACGATTAAAGTCTTTTACAATGGTGTTTGGTAATAATGGTTCTTTATATCAACCAAGGGGGAAAAAATTTGAAGAAACCCGTAAAAGAAAATATAGCTCAATTTTATCGGGGTTATTAGATCAAATAGAAAATGTAAATCGTGATTCGGGGATGTGTGAATGCTGTGGTGAATTCCATGCAGTCAATATCAATGCTGTATATGAACAGATAGATGATGATACCGGAATCGATCACGTCATTGGAAGAGATATGTTCCCACTTATTGGAAGTCTTGGCAGCGATGCTCAGGCATTGCCATCATCTTCAAGAATGTTCAATATCTGCCCAAGGTGTCTTTTTGCTGTAGCTTATATCCCTATTGGAACCAGATTATTGAGCGGGAAACTAATGGTATTTGAGGGTGCGCACCAGCCATTTGTTCAGGATTTAATCAAGTCGATTGTCGATGATAATCGCAGATTACTATCAGTTGGTGGAGATAGTATAGAGACCATCGGCAAAAAGCGACCGAGCGGTGAAACCGTGAAGTGGTTGTGCGCTAGATTTAACGATTTTCAGCGGGCACAAAATAGAAAAGAACTACCAAAAAACGCTGAACTCGACATATGGCTCTTTAGCAACTCTGGGACCAACCCAAGTTGTGAGATCATGCAGATACCAGATATATCAGTACGTTTCCTTTGGGATGCAGCAAAACATGGTCTGGACACTGAGATTGCATCACTGGCGATTGCGGATAAATTTATTAAAAATTCAGATAATCATTTATTGAATTCAATACGCAACAAAACAGATTATGTGGGATTATATCCAATAAAGAAAAACGATGGCGCTTCTGCCAGCATGTTTGCATTTTACCAGACCCACCTTCTTGGTATTCCATATAAAACTCTTGTAGCATCACAAAAATTGGCTGAAGGTCTTCTGCCAGATAATTTAAAGGAACGAGACGCGTGGATCAAATCAGATGTATTCAAAGATATTAAAAAACGAAATATATTGAAAGGCAGAATTATTGAAATGGTAGAGGATGGTCGATTATCAATTGATGATTATTTCCATATATTTCCGGTGAAGTCATTGTATCCATTACAGGCAAGTTTCAAAGGATTTGATATGATCCGATATTTTCTTCGTCATGCGGATGAAGATATTCCAAATTATGAATATAAAGAATCTATAGAAGGTGAATCTGTGAAAATGAATCCGAATATACTGGCGGCAGCAGACCTATATTTCAATGATTATATTGAAAATCGTGGGTTGAAACGTTTCAAGAAGGATGTTCTAGATGAATTTAAGAGTGGCACTAAACACGTTTATTGGATCAAAAATATGATGTGTGACCTTTCTGAACGTCATGAAGGCTTCGGGCCTGATAAGTGGGATAGTTTCTGGCACGATTTATGTCATGATGAGTCTGGAAACTTCGTTGGATATGAATTGCTATTCCAGATGAGGCTGGCACTGACTGACTTGTATCGAAAGAAAGTGCAGGAAAATATAACGATGAATCCTAAAATCAATCAAACTGGAGGAAATTAAAATGGCAGAAGAGAAACAAGCAAAAGAAATTAGTCATATTGTCGGAACATTCCTTGTATCGGCACATGGTGCATTCCTGAACGGTGCCGGGATAGATCAATCTGGTGAAAATCGAAATACAGTTATACCAAAACAATTTTCCGATGGAAAGTATCGTGTACCGTATGTATCAGCACAGGCATGGAGGCGCTGGTTGAGGGATACATTGATAGAAGAAACTGGATGGCAAAAGAGTACATTGGGTTCTATCAAGAAAAGTGAGAAAGGGACTACCAGTAAGATAGCGGGAGCTCTCGATCCAATCAACTATCCTGAGGATGATTTATTCGGGTATATGAGGTCTGAAGAAGGACAGGGAAAAACCAAAAAAGCAGATTCAGACGATGACAGTGATGATGAACCTAGTGAAACTTCAGCAAGAACAAAAGTTCAGGCGCTAGTTCGAACATCGCCATTTATGTCCTCAATTCTTGTGTCACTGCGGAAATTTGGCTGGAAAGGAAAAGACGAAGGGTTTGTTCATCTAGAAACAGGAACACCAGTACCATATTCAACGATTTTCTACAATACTAATCTGCAGGCTATATTTGGTTTGGATATGACACGCACTGGGGTCTTTCGCAACGTCGGAGATCGCATAGAATTGCGCGAAGATCTCATCAAGCCAGGAATTGAGAGCGGCATGCTGAAGGAGCGTGAAAAAGATGTTTATGAACTCTCAGACAATCACATTGCAAAAATCCGTGCAGGGGAGTTGTTGCATTCTCTTTCTGTTTTGCGAGGTGGCGCCAAACAGGCGGCATTTGCAACTGATATATCTCCAAAAGTAATGATTCTTGCGGGACTTGATTGTGGTAATCTGATATTCAACAATCTGTTTGAAGATAACCTAAATCAGGAGACTTCAGAAGGACCAGCCATAAAAGTGGAAACACTTAAAGAGATTGCATCGGATTACGCGGATCGATTGGTCACTCCTATCTATATAGGAATCCGAAATGGCTATCTTAGTCCCAAGAACGAAGAAACAATACGGGCACTTGGTACAAGCGGTGCAATATTTATTATTGATACACCAATCAACGTGACGAAAAAATTTGTTGAAGTGCATCTTGGATATGATCGAAACGGAATTAACAAAACAAGTTGAAACACTATGATTAGGAGGGTTTATTAAATGGATAAACTGGTCCATGCCACAATTCGGGGAATTACAGCAACGTTTAGAATTCCTCTTGTCGTAAGCGGTAAATCTCTATGTGCTCCTGTGCCATCTTATTCTACACTACTTGGATTTATCGGGTGCTGCGCAGGAAGAGAGGTCTACCCGGATGACGTTAGAATAGGCTTTGAATATCGTTTTGGTGAAGATGTTTCTGGTGCTGGATTGGGTGTGGATATGGAGACAACTCACAGATTTGAATTCAAAAACAATAAATTGCGACCCCACCCTAAAGGAACATCCATAAGATCATATGAATTCCATGCATATCCAGTTTTAGAATTATATCTTGATAATATGGATTTCTTTGATATTCTTAAGCGACCAGCGGGGATTCCAACATTTGGGAGGTCACAAGATTTAACATGGATTGAGAAAGTCGAAACTACAACCGTGACACAAAAGCCAACTGGCACGGTCGGCACAACGCTTATGCCGTTTCCGCAGGAAAATATTGGTGGTAGGATGCTAAGATTACCTGAATTTTTCGATAACAGAATAACTGGAATGACGAGAAATCCTGTAAATATTCGCCTATTTCAGGTTGTTTCTGCAGGCTCACTCGTTGATAATCCGAATTTATACCATATAAATAATGACGCCGATGAGGAACATGCCATCTATCTCCATGAGTGGGCAGGAATTGATGGCAAAGAGTGATGGCAAAACAACACTCTTTGACCATTTACTATGTTGTACAAATGTTGCATCCGCAATTGCGGATCGAGCACCATTTAGCAAAGATTACCGCGAGAAACTAAAAAATGATTTGCTTTTTTGTGCTATCGCACATGACGTTGGAAAATCAGCAAGTGGTTTTCAGGATGTGATGCACGGGCGCACTAAAAACTGGGGTGGAAAACGTCACGAAATTATTTCTGCTGCTTTTGCTGCAACATTTCCAAACATCAAAGAAGAGCAATTATTTGCTATTCTGACACACCATAGAAGTATTTTGCCAGATGCTATAGTAACCAGTGAAAAAACATTGCCTGCACAGCACCTTCCTTTTAAGGACGACTTAGACGATGTTGCACCAGTATATACTAAAATGAAAGAGGAATGGTATGAATCATCCACTGAATTTATAAATGTGTGGAATCGGCTATGTAGAACAGCAGAGCGGCAGGAGTGGGAACTCAACGAAATACCTGATCTCGCAGATATTGGATTACCCTATGAGTGGCTGTCTCGCTCAAGCAGATACGGACAAATTGCATCCATCCCAAAAGAGAAACGAAGATATGCAGCACTATTGCGTGGTGCATTGATTAGCTCAGACCACTTATCATCTGCCAATGTGACGAATCTTCCCCCTCCAATCACGTTAAAGGATTACCGTTTTTTCAAAGAAGGAGAAACTCCCCGCCCTTTTCAGATGGTTTCTGGCAATGTTTCTGGTGATGCTATTCTGAGAGCGCCTACGGGGTCTGGAAAAACAAATGCTGCCCTTTTATGGGCTGCCCACAATCAAATAGAAAATGGACGTCTATTTTATGTGCTACCATATACTGCAAGCATAAATGCCATGTTTAACACATTGCAATCAATCTGTGGAAAAGACAATGTCGGGCTTTTGCATCACAAAAATGTGGCGCACTTATATAAACTTCAGGAGGACGGATCACAAGATGGGAGTACGGCAAAGCTTCTGGCAGATCTTGCACGGGAGATGTATTATCCGATTAGGGTATGCACGCCGCACCAGATTCTGCGCAGTGCATTACGTGGGCGAGGGTGGGAGCAATCACTAATCGAGTTTCCAGGAGCATGTTTTATATTTGATGAAATTCACGCATATGAACCAAGAATTGTAGGGCTCATATTTGCAATGATCAACTGGCTAAAACCACTTGGCGCAAAGTTTTTATTTGCATCCGCAACAATGCCTGAATTTCTTCAGCAACTCATCAGTGAACATCTGGACGAGAAGCTGACAATAATTGAACCCGATTCAACAAAGCCAATGGATAACGAAGTCATTACAAAAAAGCGTCATATGCTTGAGATGTGGTCAGGAGATATATTAGAGCAAATAGATACTTTTATAAATCGGTTTTCAGATAAAAAATTGTTAATAATCTGTAACCACGTTGCAACTGCACAGAATGTATACGAATACATTGTAAAAAGAAGGGATGCGGGGATATATAATGTAGAGGAGCCAGTGCTTCTTCATTCACGGTTTACTCAACGAGACAGAAGTAATCTTGAGGACTTGATTCTAAAGCAGCAACCAAAAATACTCATTGCAACTCAGGTGATTGAAGTCAGTTTGAACTTAGATTATAATAACTGCATAACCGAGCCAGCACCAATCGATGCATTGATTCAGAGATTCGGACGTGTAAACAGATATGGTAAAAGGGAACCAGAAACGGTAATTGTATGCAAGGAGCAAGTAAATAAATTCAACATTTATCCAAAAGCAATAGTTGAAAAGACTCTTCAGCGTATGGAATCACTACAAGGTACTGTGTTAGCAGAGAGAGATCTTATCAATGTGGCAGATATCGTTTACGCGGATGGGTATGCTAAAACTGAGTGGGAAGAGTTTGAACGGGCTTTGAATTATCCTGAACTGAAGAATTTTGATGAACATACGATTGCCGGAGTTTATCGTAACTGGATTGTGGATGTCATAGAAGGAACGGATCAATCAATAGAAGTTTTGCCGGAAGTATGTTATGAGAAATATATGAGTTTAAGAAGAGATAAACGATGGATTGAAGCTGGTATGCTATTAGTCCCGCTACGTGTCACACAATTTAGCATGCTCATGTCCAAAGGATATATTGAACCAATCCAAGACGATGAAGGTGTATTTACAATTACTGCTCATTATGACTCGCGAATAGGTCTTCAGATAGCTGATCTTCCACAGAAAGATTATGGAGGTGCGGTGTTCATTTGATACTATTTCATCATAATCTATCAATGAATGTATTGCCCCCCTTATCGAAAAGATGCATCCATTCAAACTAAATTATCTACCCATGATACAAAATAACTCCCCCCCACCCGATCCCATCCCATTGCCCTATTCAGGTGAAACAATATTAGCAGAAGCCACACCCACGGACCTCCCGCCAACCCCCACACCAGCCATGAAAATAACCGGTGTCAAGATTAATTACCTTCACATCTGTCACACCAAACTCTGGCTTTTTTCCCACAACATCGCACTTGAGCACGAGCACGACAACGTCAGCATAGGCAAAATGCTCCATGAAGACCGATACAGCAAGAACAAAAAAGACATCACAATTGACAACACCATCAGCATCGATTTTGTGAAACGGCGCAATGGCATATTAGAACTGCACGAAATAAAAAAGACCAAAAAGATGGAGGATGCCCACCTGCACCAGATGCTCTACTACCTCTATTATCTCAAGCAAAGAGGAGTTGATGCGCAGGGTATCATGAACTACCCACTGCTGAACCAGACAAAGGAAGTGTTGCTGACACAAGATGATGAAACAAACATCGAGGATGATATGCGGCGCATTGAAGAAATAGTCACAGGCAGGATGCCCCACCCCAAACGCATCAAGATTTGCCCCAAGTGTGCATATTTTGAGTTCTGCTTCTGTGGCGACGGTGAGGATTGATATAATGATTGATACAACATGTTGCCAAAAAAGATATTGAAAAGGAGGAAATACAATGCGAACAGACTACTATATTCTGCAGGATGGCATCTTGCAACGCAAGGAAAATACAGTCTATTTTGTAAACAAAGATGAGAAACGTGTCTTGCCCATAAACAAGATATATTCCATTTACGCATACGGAAAGTTGTCGTTCTCATCGGGAGTTGTGTCATATCTTGCAAAGAACGGCATTCCCATACACTTTTTCAACTACTACGGTTTCTATGAAGGCAGCATGTACCCACGGGAGACACTGATCAGTGGAGACCTTGTGATACAGCAGGCATCCCACTATCTTGACGCTGCCAAAAGAATGTGGCTTGCAGGAAAGTTTATCGAAGGTGCCTGCGGGAATATTCTGAAGAACCTTGGGTATTACTCAAGGAGCAGGGATGGTATTCAGGAAACAATGGATGCGTATATAGGTTCCATTAAATCAGAGATTGTCCGCCTTCCTGAAGCGGATTCCATTCCGCGTATGATGAGTGTTGAGGGACGGATTCGCAATATCTATTACAGTGCCCTGGATGAGATATTTCCTGAAGATTACAGGATTGTAACGAGAACACGCCGCCCGCCTGGGAATAAGATGAATACACTTATCAGTTTCGGCAATTCCCTTATGTATACGACTGTGCTTTCTGAGATATATAATACCCAGCTAAATCCGACTATATCCTATCTGCATGAGCCATTTGAGCGGCGTTTTTCACTTGCCCTTGATGTGAGTGAGATTTTCAAGCCGATTATCATCGACAGGATCATACTGAAGCTCGTGAACAAGAATATGCTGGATGATAATTGCTTTAGGGGTGAGATCGGGGATATGCTGCTCAGTGAGAAAGGCAAGAAGATATTTTTGCAGGAATATAATGATAAGCTGGGTACCACTATCAAGCACAAGGGTTTGAATAATAATGTGTCCTATAAGCGGCTTATCAGGCTGGAGCTTTATAAGCTGTCAAAGCATGTGCTGGGTGATGAAGTGTATAAGCCGCTTGTGATGTGGTGGTAGGATGTATGTGATAATTGTCTATGATGTAGGTGTCGAGAGATTGAATAAGGTGCGTGTTTTCCTGAAACAGTATCTTAACTGGGTGCAAAACAGCGTGCTTGAGGGGGAGCTTACAAAAGCAGAGTACGTTAAGGTGCATTCGCGTTTGAAGGAGATGATAGATGAAGATGAAGATAGTATTTTCTTATATCATGTGAGGGATAAGAAGTATCTTGGTTTTGAAGAACTGGGACATCGCCCGGCTGAGATCGATACGATTATTTGATGGGGTTTCGTGGATCTTTATAAAGGGGATGCCAGATGAGGGATCCACGAAAACATGGGTGAGGATTTTGGTTGAAATGCGGGGTTTTATATAGGATTGAATTAGTTGTTCTATATGAAAAAACAGCATCAACTTCGATGTAACTGGCTTTTCAGAAAACTGAGTTTGATGGCTGGAATACGGCTAAATCGGCTTGGTTAAAATCAGACCTTGGAGGGATTGAAACTTAAAGAAACTTGGACACGATGCGCAGGAGATCATCAGTTAAAATCAGACCTTGGAGGGATTGAAACTATGAATTGACCCACTGCAAAGAAGTCTAGGAAGTGTTAAAATCAGACCTTGGAGGGATTGAAACATGATTGAAGTTATATCTACAGGAAAGTCGTGCCAACGTTAAAATCAGACCTTGGAGGGATTGAAACGATCATGAGGGTAGCGTGCTGATTGTGACGTGATGGTTAAAATCAGACCTTGGAGGGATTGAAACTTTAAAATTGGTCTTTGGGTACTGCTTGTTTTATGCGTTAAAATCAGACCTTGGAGGGATTGAAACTATGAACGTGTAACTGTTCCAATAGATGTCTGAACAGTTAAAATCAGACCTTGGAGGGATTGAAACAGTATGTTGATTGAGCAATGTGAAAAAGAAGCTGGAGTTAAAATCAGACCTTGGAGGGATTGAAACGAACCAATGCGGATACTCGATACGGAATATCGAATAGTTAAAATCAGACCTTGGAGGGATTGAAACACGAACCGACGATGAGTATAGGGGAAGCACAACCTAGTTAAAATCAGACCTTGGAGGGATTGAAACAAAAACATCATTCTTGCAGTTGCAACCATGCCAAGCGGGTTAAAATCAGACCTTGGAGGGATTGAAACGAAGCACATCCGCAATCTGAAACAAAAACAGGAAACGTTAAAATCAGACCTTGGAGGGATTGAAACGGGAGAGCACGCAACAAAAACGGTTTTTCACGGTCCTAGTTAAAATCAGACCTTGGAGGGATTGAAACATCCTCAACTACATGTAGTTACAGTTGCTCACGTAGTGTTAAAATCAGACCTTGGAGGGATTGAAACTACTATGCAGCTCTTGACGCCCTGGAAGGCAAGCTGGTTAAAATCAGACCTTGGAGGGATTGAAACATCCTGTCCAGAAAACACAATATACAGATACGATCACGTTAAAATCAGACCTTGGAGGGATTGAAACGCGCGAAGTGCGTTGTTGCCGCGGCTGTGCCCGCGTCTGAGTTAAAATCAGACCTTGGAGGGATTGAAACTGAAAACATCATGTACGGAGATATTAAAAAATGATTAGTTAAAATCAGACCTTGGAGGGATTGAAACGCAACAACGCTGAGAAGCTCGTGAAAAATTACATCGTTAAAATCAGACCTTGGAGGGATTGAAACGAAATGTATCTGGCTCAACGAATCAAAGATATTCGTTAAAATCAGACCTTGGAGGGATTGAAACGGAGAAACTGGCAAAACCCTCGCGCCAGCTGCAAGTTAAAATCAGACCTTGGAGGGATTGAAACGCAATATCATTCCCTGAACGTTCATCACGGAACGAATAGTTAAAATCAGACCTTGGAGGGATTGAAACGTTTCCCGGTTAACACGAACGCCGGCCGGAAAAATCGTTAAAATCAGACCTTGGAGGGATTGAAACATCTCTTTTCTTAGCTTCTGCGAAGATGTGCGCTTTTTGTTAAAATCAGACCTTGGAGGGATTGAAACGCAATAGAAATGTCTTTCAAAAACGAATATATGCGCGTTAAAATCAGACCTTGGAGGGATTGAAACCTTGACGTTAAGACGGCATCGGTGGGCGGATACGTTGCGTTAAAATCAGACCTTGGAGGGATTGAAACGTTCAATAAGTTCCATTTTTTCACCTCTTCCTTTTTCCGTTAAAATCAGACCTTGGAGGGATTGAAACTGCAAACACCATCATACCCACGTAGGCTGATATCGAGTTAAAATCAGACCTTGGAGGGATTGAAACTTTTGTGATAGGTAATAATCAACATCCGCCATTTTAAGTTAAAATCAGACCTTGGAGGGATTGAAACATTGGATGCGCTTTATCATCGTTGCCATGTCTTTTCGTTAAAATCAGACCTTGGAGGGATTGAAACTTGTCATAATACTGCTTGAACTTTGTTCCTTCAACTGTTAAAATCAGACCTTGGAGGGATTGAAACGAAATAGCAGTGATCTGAACGTTGTTGAGAAAAAGATGTTAAAATCAGACCTTGGAGGGATTGAAACAAGTCAGGTGAAATATCAGCAATTGCTGGAACATTTCGTTAAAATCAGACCTTGGAGGGATTGAAACATTACGTCTTTGTCTGTACTATTGCAAGTTCTACTGTTAAAATCAGACCTTGGAGGGATTGAAACCAATAATACGACATCTTGTCGGGGGTTTCGTTCATGTTAAAATCAGACCTTGGAGGGATTGAAACTGAATCGATGACATTTGATTCAGGAATTGTATTTGCTTGTTAAAATCAGACCTTGGAGGGATTGAAACGCAGGAACGTGCCCTGCTAAATGTGATGAACGTTTGTGTTAAAATCAGACCTTGGAGGGATTGAAACTTTGTGACATCTTCCATGTAGTTGATAAGTGTTTTGGTTAAAATCAGACCTTGGAGGGATTGAAACATGCCATTATTAGGTTTGTTGATCCACATGCTTCTAAAGTTAAAATCAGACCTTGGAGGGATTGAAACTATATAACCTTATCTGTTGACGCAATAACTAAAAATGTTAAAATCAGACCTTGGAGGGATTGAAACATAAAATACCTAAATCACTAACAAGAGCCTTGTTTTGTTAAAATCAGACCTTGGAGGGATTGAAACACAATAGGATTAGTAGCAGGCTCTACAAACGGAAGAAAGTTAAAATCAGACCTTGGAGGGATTGAAACATGAAATCCAGACAGCAAGCCACAATATTTTTTGGCGTTAAAATCAGACCTTGGAGGGATTGAAACGTTTGACAGCAGTTTTTAACCTTTCGAGTCCGTCTGTTAAAATCAGACCTTGGAGGGATTGAAACACAAAAGACAAGCATCAAGATTTGTCTGGTTTCCCAGTTAAAATCAGACCTTGGAGGGATTGAAACATACGTTAGTGTTTAGGGTATTACCGTTCCATAACGTTAAAATCAGACCTTGGAGGGATTGAAACACTTTCTATGCCCCCCCTAATCGGTTCTAAGAGCAAAGTTAAAATCAGACCTTGGAGGGATTGAAACGCTCGTCAATCTCGGCTTGCAGTTCCTTATACTCTGCCGCGTTAAAATCAGACCTTGGAGGGATTGAAACTGGAGAGTTCATGGCGTTGCTCCATGACAGGATGGTTGAGTTAAAATCAGACCTTGGAGGGATTGAAACGAGGACGTCAGGACTGAGTACCTGCGGTGCGTACCCAGTTAAAATCAGACCTTGGAGGGATTGAAACTTTGGTGATTGCAGGTTAACCCGAATGGGTTCTTGCTGGTTAAAATCAGACCTTGGAGGGATTGAAACGTACAACAGCATCATCAAGCTGACCGCCCACGAGAGGTTAAAATCAGACCTTGGAGGGATTGAAACTCTACATGATGGATGGGATTTGATGGTAGCTCATCCGTTAAAATCAGACCTTGGAGGGATTGAAACTCAGTATAGCATCCCTGCAGAACTGATTGAAGCGCTCCGTTAAAATCAGACCTTGGAGGGATTGAAACGTGTTCGTTTATCGTGTATTTATTTATAGGTGATGAGTTAAAATCAGACCTTGGAGGGATTGAAACTTAATTGTGGTGCTGTAATTAATCTGCCCCGCACCATGTTAAAATCAGACCTTGGAGGGATTGAAACTCTGCTAAGATAGTAACCACGTTACCACTCACGGAAGTTAAAATCAGACCTTGGAGGGATTGAAACGTCATTTGCCAGGAACGAACCGCATCAGCGTATGAGCGTTAAAATCAGACCTTGGAGGGATTGAAACTTTGGCGGCGGAGGGGCATTTGTGTGGACATCTAAGAGTTAAAATCAGACCTTGGAGGGATTGAAACGCATGACATACACACATATATCTACAATAAATACAGTTAAAATCAGACCTTGGAGGGATTGAAACCTCTTTTTTTATGTTTCGGACAATACATTAAACAATATTGTTAAAATCAGACCTTGGAGGGATTGAAACTCATGCCTTTCTGGCATTATTAATGAATCAGTTTTAGTTAAAATCAGACCTTGGAGGGATTGAAACTGACATCTACACAAACACTTTCAAGTTTTTCTGTAGTTAAAATCAGACCTTGGAGGGATTGAAACACACCATCATCGAAACATACGTGGAAACAGAACGTTGTTAAAATCAGACCTTGGAGGGATTGAAACGCATATTTATATGCAAGCGATGATAAAAATAAAGCCGTTAAAATCAGACCTTGGAGGGATTGAAACACTACAGGATTGGTTGCCAGTTCTGTTAATGGCAGGTTAAAATCAGACCTTGGAGGGATTGAAACCAGATTATGGAAGCTATCTGGCAGATGAAACTAAAGTTAAAATCAGACCTTGGAGGGATTGAAACGCCTCTTTGATTTGCAGGGCGGCTTCCTGTATCACGTTAAAATCAGACCTTGGAGGGATTGAAACGATTGTAATCTCACTCAAAGGGATTACAGCAGGCACGGCTGGTTAAAATCAGACCTTGGAGGGATTGAAACCTCTGTCATACTCGTAGTCCTTGTCATCGATGAGGTGTTAAAATCAGACCTTGGAGGGATTGAAACAACGATTCGTCGAGCCGGTTTATTGGTTCTAAATTCGTTAAAATCAGACCTTGGAGGGATTGAAACCTTTTCAGAAATGGGGTATCAGTCCTGCGGTAGTTGAGTTAAAATCAGACCTTGGAGGGATTGAAACCTTTTAGTTGTATAGTATGTAGGGGAGCCTACTTTGTTAAAATCAGACCTTGGAGGGATTGAAACAACAATTATTATCGAGTGACTCACACGTCGGCGAGTGTTAAAATCAGACCTTGGAGGGATTGAAACACAGGAGAATACGAATATGGTAATGAAAATAGAAAAGTTAAAATCAGACCTTGGAGGGATTGAAACTGTGTGGTATTGAATTAGAATAAGTGATATTATGGCAGAGTTAAAATCAGACCTTGGAGGGATTGAAACTTTGTGGGGTTTGCTGGGCGGGTTGTTGGGATTGTAGTTAAAATCAGACCTTGGAGGGATTGAAACTCAAATTCGGTGCACTGGATGAAGTCCCGGACTTGCCAGTTAAAATCAGACCTTGGAGGGATTGAAACAGAGGCAATACGCAGCCTTAGGCGTGAACGTGGAGAAGTTAAAATCAGACCTTGGAGGGATTGAAACTATTTTGGTACCTATTTAGCGTCTTATGCTGTTGGTGTTAAAATCAGACCTTGGAGGGATTGAAACTATTAAGGGCAACGCTCGACCCGCTGAGAATTGTGAGGGTTAAAATCAGACCTTGGAGGGATTGAAACAGGGGAACAGTATACACAATAGGATAATTTGAAAGTTAAAATCAGACCTTGGAGGGATTGAAACCGGATCAGAAGGATCAGGGGTAGCAGTCGGAGTAGGGTTAAAATCAGACCTTGGAGGGATTGAAACAATATACTCAGACCCAAGAACACGACAAGGGGCGGGTTAAAATCAGACCTTGGAGGGATTGAAACGTGTTTTTTCGCGGTGGAGCGCATTGATGGTTTGCCTGTTAAAATCAGACCTTGGAGGGATTGAAACGAATTGTATCGTGAGACACAAACTGAAGGTCCCTGGTTAAAATCAGACCTTGGAGGGATTGAAACTCTCAAGCAGCTTCGTTTCTGGGAATCTATCCAAGCCGTTAAAATCAGACCTTGGAGGGATTGAAACTTTTTAGCAACCCCTCAAACCACTCATATATTTTCATAGTAAGTTAAAATCAGACCTTGGAGGGATTGAAACGTTGACTCCTGATGCTGTACTAGTAGCCAGTGCACAGTTAAAATCAGACCTTGGAGGGATTGAAACCAGCCCCTTCACTGAACAAATAGAACACCGTATATGGGTTAAAATCAGACCTTGGAGGGATTGAAACCTTAATTTCCGCCTCTGTCCGTGTTTGTTGTCCGCGCTGTTAAAATCAGACCTTGGAGGGATTGAAACATATATTTTGAGGTTGAGTCGTTTGGGGATGCTTTTGTTAAAATCAGACCTTGGAGGGATTGAAACGAAGGCGGCACTGACATACTTGCCCTCCACTATGAGTGGTTAAAATCAGACCTTGGAGGGATTGAAACGCGAAAACGCCAGAAGGCGCTGAGAGAGCGAATGCGGTTAAAATCAGACCTTGGAGGGATTGAAACCACTGACAAATCGGTATTAAGCGCGGCTGTATGAGCGTTAAAATCAGACCTTGGAGGGATTGAAACTGGTAAGGTCTGCTTCTTCCTTCATGCCGTCCGCAAGTTAAAATCAGACCTTGGAGGGATTGAAACCACATCAAGAGCATCTCAACCACGTGATTTATGTCCGGTTAAAATCAGACCTTGGAGGGATTGAAACAGAAACGAATCGCCTCTTCGCGTTCATTACGCTCTAGTTAAAATCAGACCTTGGAGGGATTGAAACATCAGAGAGCGGTGGGAGTCGAGATGGACAAAATCTACGGGTTAAAATCAGACCTTGGAGGGATTGAAACCGCGAATGTCCTTGAGGGCTTTTGTAGCTTGAGCGTTAAAATCAGACCTTGGAGGGATTGAAACTAGGAAAGTCGGGATTATCTATCAGCGGTTTTAGGGTTAAAATCAGACCTTGGAGGGATTGAAACAAAACACACAATATAAACTGCGTTCGGAAGATAATTTGTTAAAATCAGACCTTGGAGGGATTGAAACTTGAATACAGCGAGGGACATGATGTACGTTTCGGTTGTGTTAAAATCAGACCTTGGAGGGATTGAAACGACGGGGAGAAGCTTGTTGAGTGCGGCAGGTGCGGAGTTAAAATCAGACCTTGGAGGGATTGAAACGGTCCAGTCTGCGTACATCGCACAGCTCAACGCATCTTGTTAAAATCAGACCTTGGAGGGATTGAAACAAAAGTGTTTGTTTAGTCTGGAAAATTGTGTGTTTGTGCTACATGAATTACACAATAGATTAATAATATAATTACTCATTACAGGCAGAAGATAAACATGAAACGAACTCATTATTCTAATCAGATAACACCCGAAATGGACAAAGGCACGGTAACCATAACCGGCTGGGTTCATGAAATCAGGGACCTTGGCGGTATTGCCTTCCTTGTAGTAAGGGACAGGGAAGGACTTTCACAGGTAACGCTTTTCAAGAAAGCAATGGAACAGGAAGTACTTGATACTGTGAAAGGCTTAAGCCGCGAATCGGTTGTTTCGGTAACTGGAACAGTCCAGAAAATGGCACAAGCGCCAAACGGTTATGAGCTTATCCCCAAAAAGATTACAGTGCTGTCAGCTTCAGCATCGCCCCTGCCTATGGACACGACAGGAAAGGTGGACGCAGACCTTGATACAAGGCTGGATGTCAGGTTCATGGATACAAGACGCCCGCGCACGCAGGCAATATTCAGGATAAGACACCTTGTCCTCAGGAGTATCCGCGAATACCTGAGCAATGACGGTTTTCTCGAAATCACAACACCCAAAGTCGTTGCAACCGCAACCGAAGGCGGGACAGCCCTTTTCCCGATTACATATTTCGAACGCGAAGCCTTCCTTAACCAGAGTCCGCAATTATTCAAACAGCTTATGATGTCAGGCGGACTTGACCGCGTATTTGAGATAGCGCCGATTTTCAGGGCAGAGGAACACGATACAAGAAGGCACCTGAACGAAGCCTCCTCCATTGATATCGAGGCGAGCTTTATTGACCACGAGGATGTCATGGTCATACTCGAAAACCTTGTAAACCATGTTTATAAGGAAGTGGCAGAAAAAGGCGCAAAGTACCTGGAAATACTTGGCGTTGAACTGAAAATCCCGGAACTGCCTTTCAAGCGCATAACCTATGACGAAGCTATTAACATCGCAAGCGCCGCAGGCGAGGAACTTGAATGGGGAGACGACCTGACAACAGAAGCCGAACACATTATCGGGAAGTCAGTTGGCGAGCATTATTTCATCGTGGACTGGCCAACGAAAATCAAGCCATTCTATGCCATGCCATACGAAGACAAACCCGAAATATGCAAAGGTTTTGATATGATGCACCCGAGGATGGAATTATCATCCGGGGCGCAGCGGGTTCACCAGTATGACCTTCTCAAAAGCAGGATTGAAGAGCAGGGACTTAACCCTGACGGATTCGAGTTTTACCTCAAGGCTTTCAGGTTTGGCATGCCTCCGCATTCAGGCTGGGGTCTTGGTACCGAGCGGCTTCTCATGACCATGCTGGGTATTGATAATATCAGGGAAGTCGTGCTGTTCCCGCGGGATAGGAGAAGGCTTTCCCCATAACTATTTATTATAAAATAATATATCTATGTTGTGCAAAAAGTCGAGAATTACCAAAAGATATATCACTTATTTTGCTATTTATATATGAGGGATACGAATGAGTACTGAACGGGATATAATAATTAAAAGATTAGAGCAGAAACTTGAAGAAAGGGATAAGCAGATTGCAGAAATGAGGACTTCCCTGAAAGAGTCTGTTATTGCGGAAATCGAAACAAGGTTTGAAGATAAAATCAGGCTTCGTGAGGCAACTCTTAAAGATGTCAGGCTGAAATTCAGCGAAAAAGTAAACGAGATTACAGAGATGAACAAATCCCTGCGTGAATCTTTACTTGCAAAGGCAAAGGCTGGCGAAGATGCCATCCAGAAAACAGACGCCCGCATGAACCGAATTGAACGCAGGCTCGTTGAACTTAACAGTTCGTATGACGGTGTGATGAAAGAGCTTCTTGACCAGAAATCAATCGTCCAGGAAATTACTTCTGTAAAAAAGGCTAAAAAACCGGAAGCCATGGAAGAGAAAGCTCCTGAACCCCCGCAGAAGAAAGTGGAAGTGCCTGAAAAACCCGGGAAAAAAGGCGAGTACATTATTGCGGAAAATTATGTTACTAAGCAGAGAAAGAAACCGGCTGTAATCGAAGCGGCTGAAGACATCCGTGAACCAAATAATGAAAAAGAGACTGCTAAACCGAAACCAAAACCTGTACTTAATAAAACCAAGAACGAAATGGAAGGAGTGGAAATAACCGAAACCTTGAAAAAGAGGTAAACATTGCATATCAAGGAGATAGAACTTCAAAATTTCAAATCATTCGGGAAAAAAGTAAAAATACCTTTTTTTGATGAGTTCACAACCATTTCCGGCCCGAACGGAAGTGGTAAATCCAATATTATTGATGGGGTTCTTTTCGCGCTCGGACTGTCAAATTCACGTACGATGAGGGCTGAAAAGCTAACTGACCTCATATTCAATGCAGATAATGGTGCCAAGAATTTTGCGCAGGTAACAATCTGTTTTGATAATTCCGACAGGGAGATGCCTGTTGATTCTGATGAAATTGTAATCACGCGCAAAGTCAGGCAGACAAAGTCCGGGTATTACAGCTACTATTACTTTAACGAGAAACCTGTGAGCCTTTCGGATATCCACAACTACCTTTCAAAAGCCAGGATTACGCCTGAAGGATATAACGTGGTAATGCAGGGGGATGTTACCCGTATTATCGAAATGACTGTTACTGAGCGGCGAAAGATTATTGATGAAATTGCGGGCGTGTCTGAGTTTGATGACAAGAAAGAGCAGGCGCTGAATGAACTTGAGATTGTCAGGGAACGAATTGAACGGGTTGATATTATCCTTGCAGAAGTGGATGACCAGCTCCTGAAACTAAGACAGGAGCGCGACCAGGCTTTAAAGTACCAGTCACTCAGGGATGAGAAGCGCAAATATGAAGGGTACATACTTCTTGCCAAACTCAACGATGCTAAAAAGGAACTGG
The DNA here is from genome assembly GCA_002839545.1 of Candidatus Methanoperedentaceae archaeon HGW-Methanoperedenaceae-1. GTDB lineage: Archaea > Halobacteriota > Methanosarcinia > Methanosarcinales > Methanoperedenaceae > Methanoperedens_A. The sequence continues at coordinate 2,512 of PGYG01000021.1, read as the reverse complement.
ATAAAATTTCAGGTGAAATAGAAGACCAGGAAACCAGAAAGGAAGAGCTTACTAAACAGGTGGAAGAACGCAGGCAGGAAATCCGGGCTGTTGAAGATAAACTTTCTGACATGAACTCGCTTATTATCCAGAAAGGCGAGAATGAGCAGATTAACCTCAGGAAAGATATTGAATCCATAAAAGGCGAGATTTCAAGATGCACAAGCACAATCGAGCTTTCGGAAAATGAGATTAATGATGTTGAGTCGCAGAAAAGGAAAGCCTTCCTTGAAATTGATGAAACGCAGCGCAGGTTATCAGAATTAAACAATAACCTGAAAGATGAAAAGCTGAGAAAGGATACAATTGCGGCAGACATTGAGGATAAGAATACACAGCTTCTGGTTTTAAAGAGCAAGATTGCAGATGTCGATGCTGAGTTTGCCGAAACAAGGGATAAGCTTTCTGCTGCAAAAGAGAATCATGAAACCCTGAAAAGTGAAAAGAACGAGCTTATGCGCGAAGAAGACCGGCTTCTTGATGCCATAAGACGCAAGTCCTCGGAAGCGCGTGAGCGGGAACTTGAGATAGAAGAAGCAAAGTCAAAAATCGCATCTTCTGATTTTGATACAGGTAACGTAAAAGAAAATATTGAAGAAATAAACTCAAGGAAAAAGGAGTTGAACCGGGATATTATTGACCTTGAGAAAAACAGGGTTGCGATTAAAACCGTAATTAATGACCTTGATGATACACTAAGGGATTTGCAGAAAGAGTATGCAAGGTCAGAGGCGATGATAAAAGCTGCTGCCGAGATGAATTTCAGCGGTCCTGTGGAAGCTGTTCTTCGTGCTAAGGGGAACCGGGAACTGCCAGGCATATACGGGACAATCGCAGAACTGGGAAAAGTTGATACGAAATACGCTACTGCGCTTGGTATTGCAGCAGGTGCAAGAATGCAGTCCGTGGTTGTGGATACAGACGAGGATGCAGCCCGTGCTATTAATTACCTGAAAGAGAGACGGCTTGGAAGGGTGACGTTCTTACCTCTTAACAAGATGGAGAATAAACGGCAGCTTCCAAACATCGGGGCACAGGGAGTTATCGATTATGCGCTCAACCTTATTAATTACGATAACAAGTTCGACCCTGCGTTCTGGTATATTTTCAGGGATACCGTTGTCATGGAAGACCTCGCTTCTGCGCGAAAACTCATGGGAACAAAGCGGCTTGTGACACTTGACGGGGAATTGATGGATAAAGGGGGTGCAATGACAGGCGGCTCTATAAAATCAAAACTGTCGTTTGCAAGCGGTGAAGAAAATAACCTCAAGAAGATTGCCGCCGATGTTTCCGAATTCGAGGGGCGGCGCAAGGCTGCTGTTGCCAAGTTCGGGAAATTCGAGGAACAGCTTGAGAAAACAAGACCTGAATACAGGGCTCTTGATAACGAGTTTACAAAACTCCATATCCAGCTTGACGAGATTAAAAGCCGCGGTACCCGCCTGGCTGAAGTTATCGAACTAAAGAAGAAAGAAATCGGGGAGCTTGATACTGAGCGGGCTGTGATTAAGAAGCAGATGGATGGCATCGAGGAGCAAAAACGGCAGAAGGATGCGCAAATCACAGAACTTACAGGTGAGATTACAGGTCTTGAGCTTCTGTTGAAAGACTCTAAAGTTCCTGAGCTTTCTGGTAAAGCCCGCGGTATAGAAGAAGAGGTTGACAGGCTTGAAGGGCGGTTCCGTGATATTGAGTCCGGGATTAACGCCATATCGCTTGATATGAAATACGCACAGGCAAAAATCGACGAGACTAAAGAGCGTATTTCAGGAATGGATGGCAAGAGAAGCAGTCACCGCGAGAAGATAAGTGAGATGCAGGGGCTTATCAAGAAACTCCAGTATGACCTTGCGGTTAAGAACGAGAGGGAAAAGGAGATTAGCGGTGAACTTCTTGAACTACAGAACGAGCGGGAAAAGGTACAAAATGAACACAACTTGCTTAAGGAAAAACTCGATGATGCCAGGAGGTTTGTAACTGATATAGAACGTAACCTGCTTGCACTTCATTCGACAAAGGATGCACTTACCGAGCAGGTGATTAACCTTGATAACGAGATTGCAGGGCTTGGCTTGAACCGGGATGAAGAAGTGCCGTCTTCTGAATCCATTGCGTCAAGGATTGGTGCTCTTGTCAGGGCAATGGAGAAGCTTGAACCTGTGAACATGCGGGCGATTGATGAGTACATTGAAGTCGAGAACAGGAAGGGCGACCTGAAATCCAGGCGGGATATACTGTTCCATGAACGCGAAGAAATAATGTCAAGGATACAGAAATGCGAGGAACTCAAAAAGGAGACATTCATGAACACATTTAATGGCGTGAATGAGCATTTCAAAAAGGTGTTCGCCGAGTTATCCGATGGCACAGGCTCACTTTTCCTTGAAAAACCTGATGAACCGTTCTCTGGCGGGATGACGATTAAAGCCCAGCCGTCAGAGAAAACTTTGCAGCGCCTTGAAGCCATGTC
>PGYG01000109.1 GCA_002839545.1 Candidatus Methanoperedentaceae archaeon HGW-Methanoperedenaceae-1 | reverse complement strand
ATAACCGCACTTTACCCTCCGCAGGCAGACGCCATAAAAGCAGGGCTTATTGAAGGAAATAGTATTCTTTCAATTGAATATTTAATATAAAAAGCTATTTTTGCTACAAAATCATAAGGTCAGAAGATGGTAAAGTTAGAATATGCAATTGATAAAAATAAAAAGTTAGTACATATAAATGATTTTTTAAGAGAGGCTAAAAATGAACTAATGCCTTTCTATTGCAGACTTTGCTATAAAGAAAATAATGAATTTAAAGAGGTAATCGCAAAAAAAGGAAATATTCGCCGGCATCATTTTGCACTTAAAAATCATAATCATGCTCCAGAAACAATAGTACATTCAAATGCAATAGATAAAATATATTTCCTCCTGAAGAGTCACTTGGAGAAAAATGAACCGTTCTATGCAGGTATAAATTTAGATATAGAACACAATTCTCAATCAATAAACACAAATCGAAAAATTCAACGAATCAACGTTCTAAGAAATATTTCCGATGTTGTTTATGAGGAGAGGTTGGAAAATGGAAGACAGCCGGATATAAGTTTGAAAAATAATGATGGAAAGGTAATAAGGGTAATTGAAATTGTTGTATCAAATGCACCTGATGAAAATAAAATAAAGGATTTAAAAGATATCGAAATAATTGAAGTTAAAATAGAACCATCAGAATGGATAGAGGCAAAATTATATCCAGAAAAGGATATAAAATTTATAGTTAATAAAAATGAAATTCATAATCCATTATTGCCAGTTTGTGATGAGCTTATTCGTGGTACAGAGTTTTGCATAAATGATAATCAAAAACGTTTGCCTTGTTTTGTTGGTTCAGATATAAAATATTCAATATTTGATTTTGAAGATTGTCCAACTTATATAGGAGATATTGACAAAAGATGTTCATATCAATTGGATTCTGGTAACAAATGCAATCGAATGCTTTTGAAAAATGAAAATGAATATTGTGAAAACTGCATTAAGGAAAAAAAATACAAAGAAGAGCAAGAAAGGAATAATAAGTTATTAAAAGATAGTGCGAAGGATAAAAAAACAATATATGAGACTTTAGAAAACGACAGAAAAGAAAGAAATAATTTTGTAAAACCTCCTAGTATTATAAAACCTGAGCTAACTCCAGCAAGTGTTATTTCTAAAAAAATTATCAAATCTGGCACTTTAAAAATCATTGACCTTGACCTTCCTGAAACCGTAAAAAAATTCTATCTTGATTCCACGATAACCGCACTTTACCCTCCGCAGGCAGACGCCATAAAAGCAGGGCTTCTTGAAGGAAAAAACATTGTTGCAGCCATTCCCACAGCATCGGGCAAAACACTTCTTGCAGAATTCGCAATGCTGCGCTCAATCATGGCGGGCGGGAAAGCGCTCTATATCGTGCCCCTCCGCGCGCTCGCCTCGGAGAAATACGACAGGTTCCGCACGTTCGGGAGCATAACAAAACCTGACGGCAGGAACATATCAACAGGCATAGCAACAGGCGACCTTGATTCAAAAGACGAGTTTCTTGGAAGAGATGACATCATTGTTGCCACATCCGAAAAAGTGGATTCGCTTTTGCGCAACAGGGCAAACTGGCTGGATGAAATTACAGTAATAATCGCAGACGAAGTACATCTTATCGACTCGCCTGACCGCGGACCGACCCTTGAAATCGTGCTTGCAAAACTCATGCGAAACCATCCGCAGGTAATTGCGCTTTCAGCAACAATCGGGAATGCAAATGAAATTGCAAAATGGCTCGGCGCAGAACTTGTGTTAAGCGAGTGGCGTCCCATTGACTTAAAAGAAGGCGTTTTCTTTGGCAATGCAATAACTTTCAAGGACAGCCAGCGCACGATAAAAAAACTGCACAGTGACAGCACGCTATCCCTTGCGGCAGATACGCTGATTGAAGGTGGGCAGTGCCTTGTTTTTGAAAGCAGCCGCCGGAACACCGAAGGTATGGCAGCACGCATCGGCACAGCAATTTCATCACTGATAGACACTGAAACAAGACAAAAGCTGGCTCTTCTTGCAGATGCGCTCAGGGAGTCAAGCGAGGTTGATACCGCAAAAAAACTTGCACAATGCGTTCAAAACGGCAGCGCATTCCACCATGCAGGTCTTATTTCAGAGCAGCGCAAAATAATAGAAGACGGCTTCCGCAGTGGCACTATCAAGGTCATAACAGCAACACCCACACTGGCAGCAGGACTGAACATGCCAGCCCGCAGGGTTATTATCAAGGGCTACATGCGGTACGACACGAATTTTGGCATGAAACCAATACCCGTACTTGAGTACAAGCAGATGGCAGGAAGAGCCGGACGACCCGGACTTGACCCTTATGGCGAATCCGTGCTTGTTGCAAAGAATTACGATGAATTAGAGGAACTGATGGAGAATTACGTCAGCGCATCGGCAGAGGACGTATGGTCAAAACTCGGTACGGAAAACGCACTGCGCACGCATATCCTCTCAACAATTGCAACAGGTTTTGCCAGCAGTATGGAAGAACTGCTTGAATTCATGGGCGCAACATTTTACTCATACCAGCAGGAGCCCTGGAGCCTGAGGGCTGTTATTGAAAAGGTCAT
>PGYG01000108.1 GCA_002839545.1 Candidatus Methanoperedentaceae archaeon HGW-Methanoperedenaceae-1 | reverse complement strand
TCATCTATGCAACTCCTCCGGCAAATATTTCCGACTTAGTTCTTCTTGCAGTAATATACTGCAAAAAAATCATCCTTATGACGAATATTAAATTTAAATCCTGATTTATGGAGCATTTCCTCTAAAATCCAATCGAAGGTTGAATATTCTTCCTTAATATGCATTTGCGCTTCCTCTGCAAAATTTATTCCCACTTTTTCTTTCATAGTATCAATCCAATTGTCGATTTTATAGTCATATTCTTCAATTGGAAATGAAAAAACGACATCACCTAAATAAAAAGTCCCGCCATTCTTAAGCAATTTATAAATTCTTTTGAGAGCAATCATTTTCCAGAAGTCCGGCAAATGATGCAATGCAAGATTTGAAACAATCATATCTAAAGGATATCCGTTATGCTCATAACTTAAAAAACCAGCCTGAAAATAAGAAATATTGCTAATCCGCATTTTTTGTGCTTTTTGTTTTGCATAAGCTATCATTGCAGATGAAACATCGATAGCATAAACGTTATTACAATGCTTTGCTGCTTCAATTGCAAAATTACCTGTTCCAGTACCAATTTCAAGTAATGAATGTTCTTTCCCTAAGCTTATAGCTTCAATTATATCAGTTGCTTCTTTTTTTACATCTCTAAATTTTGCCATCTCCATATCATATGTTTGAACATTCTGAATTATGTTTGAACATTCTGAATATCCTTATAGTCTGTACCAACTTGAACTGTTTCATCATAGAACCATTTCGCATTTGATTTCATCTTTACCGCCTTTTTTTATCTTCATTACTATACCCCGCAGCTCTGCTGCGGTTGGGACAACCCATAGTAGTAACTTTTTAAGCGTTGGTACATATTAACGTAGATGGTAGAGTTAGAACATGCAAGCCATTGCGTTTATCAAATTAGATATCACATGGTGTTTTGTATAATATATATAAAAAAATTATTATTTGACAATGATATAATTGAATTTTTCAAAGAAATATGCTTGGAGATTGGAAAGAGATATTGGTTTAAGTTTGATGCTATTGGCACAGATGGTGACCACGTACACGTTTTTGTTGGTGCAGCCCCAAGGTATGCACCTTCAAACATTATGCAAATAATTAAGAGTATTACAGCCAAAAAAATCTTTGGAAAATATCCTGGTATTAAGAAACAACTATGGGGTGGACAGTTTTGGAGTGAAGGGGGATATATAGGAACGGTTGGAGATGGAGTTACAGCAGATATAATAAAAAGGTATGTTGAGGAGCAAGGTACTACTGAAGAAAAGGAAGGTTATTGCCAAATGAAGCTTTTGGATTTTGGATGAAAACAAAATTACAAAGCGACGGCACCGTCATGCCCCGCAGCTCTGCTGCGATTGGGTGTGCCGTCCAACGTTTGACTTAATAATTTTCTTTTTTTGAATAGAATCATAAATCATTCTTGTAGTTTCGGTTCTTATTTCAAATTGTTTTCCCATTCTTACAATTGCACCTCCAAAAAGATCTCGCTCATCTGATTTTTCTCTGATTTCATAATCTCTTTGAAATGATGTTTTTGTTTCAAATGGAAATTTACTTCCTTTCGCAAAAGAATCACTAATTATTGATGAGAGCAAAAGTATTTGTTTCTTATACGCTATTTCAACAATCTCTTTCATAATATTTTTCACATATATGCTTAATTCCTCAGATTGCAATACTTCTCCAATTGTTTTTCCATAATTCGCAGTAACTAAACCAAATGATGCAATAAAAACAAATTTACTCCAAATCTCTACATATGGATTATCAATCCAATTGTATTTTATATTCGCCTTTTTCAATAAATCAAATAATATTGGGTTCACATAATCATTTTCTGGATATTTTCCAAAAAATATTGTACAAGCTCCGCCTCTTTGCGTAACCTTACCAGGTTTTTCAATATGTGTTCCCACATAAACACAAGAAGGGAAAATAGTCCCATTGTGAATTATTGATCTTATCCTTTCATAAAGGTCAACACCATTTAATAATGGTAAAATCATAGTCGCATCTGTTATTTTTGATTTTAGTTGAATTAATACATTATCCAAGTCGTAACTTTTAACACAGACTAAACACAAATCCAATTGCGGTAATTCTGAAATATTATCAGTTGCTAATGTTGGTTTACAAACCATTTGACCTTCATCGGTATCAAGAATCAAGCCATTTTTTTTAATCTCATTTAAGTGTTGATTTCTAGCAACGAAGTAAACATTTAAATTTTGATCATTTTTAAGTAATTGAGTAAGTTTACCTCCAAAGTAACCACCAACTCCACCAATTCCGATTACTGCAATATTCATTAAATAAAACTCCTTATTTTAATAATGTTAAATCGCCAGAAATTGCGCACAACTCCTTCATATCCGAACTCAAGTTCGCATATCCTTCCATTCAGGCATAATATCTGAACCCATGTTCGTCTATACCATCATTTGTCTGAACCGTCTCAATCATTTCTTACTTCCTTTTTCATGATTAAATCAAGTGGGCTCTGTATACGACTCAAATCTTTATTGCTGATGTGAGTATATATTTATGTCGTCTTGCTGCTCTTATGTCCCAATAGCTCCTGTATATACCTTAAATCCACCCCACTTTCTAACAGATGTGTGGCAAAACTATGTCTGAGACTGTGAATGGAAACATCTTTTGTTATTCCAGCGCCTCTCACAGCATTATCAAATATTTTATCTACACTTCGTGCAATAGCTCAAGGGATAATTAGGCTGCAGCCAGATTTCGCACTGATGTGCTGAAATCCAGCGGGTTCAGGTAAAGCCACCTCTAAAAAATTATGAGGTGTCAATGCAACAATATAAACTTAAAATTGAAGATATGGCCGCAAAAGAAAGACCGAGCAACCGCCTGATGTCGAGCGGTCCATCGTCATTAAGCAATGCCGAACTCCTGTCGATAATTCTCAAATCAGGCTCAGTCGCTGAGAATGCAATTAACCTGTCGCAGTTTGATATGAAGCAACTCTCCGCAATAAATGTGCCTCAGCTCATAGCCTGTTTTGACCCCATAAACGCCTACAACCTGCCTCCACATATAATCTCCCCATTTTGACAGTTTCAACAGGCAAAATTCTTACCCCCCGCTTCCCACGTATATGAGTGAAATAACAAGGGTGACCAGGATATACAGTACTGCCTGTCTGGATGACCCTCAACCTCCTTGACACAGCAAAGGCAAGCCATGCAACAGGCGAGTAGAGGTATTTCTCAAATATCGGCTCAATATCCGATTCAAAAGAAAAGCTGTCCTTGAAATATGGCGAACCAGCATACGTGGTATGGATTTCCCTGTGGGGGCGGAAGATATTGACAAACCACATCCGTATCGGTTTTGAGAATGCTGTGGCTGTGTACTCATTCCTGCCTGTTGTTGCGGGCTGACCGCATCCCCATGTTTCATAAGTCCGTGAACCGGTTTTTCCTCCGGCTGACAATGCAATAATCACCGGAACCGGGAGTAAAATAAAAAGCAGAAGGAATAACCATACTGTAGAGACGCTTCCAATCCCTGTTGCCAGAGACAGGTCAAAAGTAAGTTTTGATGCAACGCTAGCTCCCACAAGAGGCGATGTGATGCCATCAAGGATGCCTGCAAAATAAAAAGGCAGGACGCCAAGGGCTATGCAAAGAAGGGAAAGTACTCCCATCCCGAACAGCATGCTTTTTGGCACTTCTTTTGCATTCCTGGCATGCTCACTTCTGGGAAGAGCCAGAAAGCTTATCCCGAAAGCTTTTACAAAACATGCAGCAGCAAGAGCGCTTGTGAGTGCAAGAGCTGCTCCGCTTGAAAGTATGGCTATCTTTGTGATATTGTCCGGCAGATTAATACTGAGAAGCTGCGCCTGAAAGGTCAGCCATTCGCTGACAAAACCGTTAAACGGAGGGAGGGCTGAAATGGATATTGAACCTATAAGGAAGAAAAGGGCTGTCCACGGCATCTTTTTTATCAGCCCGCCCATTTCTTCGATGTTCTTTGTATGGGTTGAATATATAATCGCGCCAGCACCCATAAAAAGCAGGGACTTGAAAACCGCATGGTTTATTGTATGGTACAGTCCGGCAATTAATCCGAATGCTGCAAGCTCAGGATGCCCAAGGGACATAAATATCATGGCAACTGCGACCCCTATCAGGATAATCCCGATATTCTCAACACTGTGGTATGCCAGCAATCGTTTCATGTCATGCTCCATCAATGCGTACATGACACCAAGAAGTGCTGACGCTGATGCAACGATTAAAAGCGCCATTCCCCACCACATGACACCGGCTCCGAGGAAATCAAAGGATACACGGATAATCATATATATCGCGGTTTTTATCATGACGCCTGACATCAATGCAGACACGTTGCTCGGAGCTGCGGGATGTGCATAAGGAAGCCATACGTGAAGGGGCACGATGCCTGCTTTTGTTCCAAAACCGATAAGGGTGAAAAGGAAGACCATATCCCTGAGAAATGGGGACAATGTCAATGCAGCTGCATGGAATGTTGCAAAATTGAAACTGCCGCTTGCGCTTGCCAGAATAAGGAATGATAATATGATGAATCCTGTCCCGATATGTGTCATCACAATGTAAAGAAAGCCAGCTTTCCTGACCTCCGGCTTTTCATGCTCGTATATGACAAGTAAATATGATACTACTGACATCAATTCCCATACTATGAGGAACATGAAAGCATTGTCTGCGGAGACTACGAGTATCATTGAAAGGATGAATATGTTGTAAAGGAAACCCAGGTACCCGATACTTTTCTTGCCGAAATATTCACTTACATAACCAAGTGAATATACCGAAACTGCAAAGGCGGTAATTGAGATTACCAGTATGAAAAATGCAGACAGCTTATCTATGAAAAAGCCAAAAGCCACAAGTTCCAGACCCGTGAGTTCAAAGGAGATGTTATTCCCGAAAATTACGGTTAATGAAAAAATAAGCCCGATAACTGATGCAATAATTGAGCTTGAAAAAGATACGTATGTGCAAAGTTTGTCTTTTTTATGCAGGATTACGGATAAGACTGCACCAATCAAATATGTGAGGATAATTCCGGGAAACAGGTATGTATAGGTCATAATCACTCATAGAATTATTTTGATTCTAACCCTTCCTGTTTTTGGTGTTTGAATGCTGCTTTTGATATGGGAATTCCAGCTTTTTATATTAATTAACAGGTTTACATTTTACGTTTGTTACTGTATTTAAATTTAATCTGGGAAAATGCCTGAGGTTCGAACCTCCCAGCCCGT